>JBEQUD010000275.1:0-3626 GCA_040349235.1 Acidobacteriota bacterium | reverse complement strand
GATCGCCTGGGAAAGGACGGCATCTCCAAGGGCGTCCGTGTCGGTACCGCCTGTGGTCCGACTTGCGTGGCGGAGCGCGTAGTCGTGCGCGACCACGACGTCCACGCGTGCCACGAAATCAGATACCGAGGCCTCCGCGTACGCCTTGACGGCACGCGGGTCCTCCAGGTTCGTGGCCGACAGGATGTCGTCACAGGCGGTTGGTACGGCCAGCGTGGATTCGAGCACCGCCGTCACCGCGTCGGTCACGTGCTGCACCGCTGGCGATGCCGGGTGCATGAGTAAGGCGGCCATGGTGCCCTCGGTCACGAGGGGTTGCAGCGCGTCGTAGAGCGCCGTGGGCGTGCTGACCTTGTGGAGACGGCCGTCGAACCAGTGCTCGTCTGGACTCTGGGCCGCTGTTGGCAACTCGCACAGGAACAGGTGGGGTCGCAACGGCGTCACGCGACGCAGCTTCTGTGCGAAGAGGACCCGAGGAAACAGGGTGTCTTCCCCCGTCACGATGATCGCCTGCGGTGTTCGGGAGACCGCGTCGCGCAGCGCATGCTCGGCGAACGCGTACGTGGTCACGTCACAGACCGCCGACAGCTGCCCGTGCAAGAACTGGCGGAATGTGGAGTCTGGCCCCACGATGAAGAGACGGCTGGTCGCATCGAGCGCAAGGCGGGGCTGGGGGGCCAGGTGGGCCCTGGCACTGCGGTTGGTTTCGATGAGCGTCAACAGCGGCGCCAGGCGATCGCGAAGAGTCGCCGTCGTGAACGGCTTCGCGATGATGCCGGCGACATCGAGCGCGGCGAGTTGCTGGACCTGTTGCGGGTAGGCCGCACCTGAGATCATCAGAACTGGCAGCGCGCGCAATCCGTCCATCCGGCGGATTGCCTCCAGGGTTTCTATGCCGTTCACGATCCGCATGTGGATGTCGAGGATCGCCAGGTCGAACTCTTCCTCGCGAAGGATCTCGAGCGCTCCGAGGCCATCGTCGACTTCGCGGACTTCCACGCGGAAGTCCCTGGTGAGAACCTGACTCACGATGCGGCGGATATTCAGATCGTCGTCCGCGAGGAGGACCTTCAGTCGGTGCGAGCTGCGCACCCGGGTGTCCACCGCCCGCGTCTCGCGGCCGTCCGGGGTGGCCGACTGTAAACGCGGCGCTGGGGCATGGACGAGGCTTCGGTCTGCCGTGGACTGCGAGCCCTCGACCCTGGTGGAGAGGCCGGGTGCAAACCGCGGAACGCTGTTCACGCCCCGCTCGGAGTCTGGGGAGGCATTGGGCGTTTGGCGCACGACTGGCTCGGGCGGTAACGGTTCCGACCGCGGCGGCGATTGAGGCGACGTCGGCTCCGCCAGCGGTGCCCCCAGTGACGAGAACAGTTCCACTGGTGGCGGTTCAAAATTGCACGCCTCCGACAGGGAGAGCGTGTCCGTGTCAGGCGTTGGAGAATTGCCGATCGCCGCACTCGAGGCAGGAGAAGGCACGGACCTCGCCGGAGTGGCCTGGGCTATTGCCTCGCGAGGTTGGACCGCCGAAAGCCGGGCCACAGTTGCCATTAAGTCTCCCGCTATACCTGCGCGCACCCGGACTGGGTGCGACGTAGCGACCTAATCGGCACTTCAGGCAGCGCCTTGAGCGGCGCCGCGAACGGACGAGCTACCAGAGATACGTCAGGCGGCCCATTACGGTGTTGGCCGTGTACGGCCGGTAGAGCGACCCCAGAATCAGAAACGACGGCTCGGCGAGCGTCGTCAGCGTATTGGCATCCAAGGCGAAGTCGTTGACGCGGTACATGTCGTACCAGTAGGCGCCGCTGACCGCCACGTGTCGGCTGACGTGGTAACGAACGTCCAGCGTGCCGCGCTGCAGTTCGTTGGTAATCGTGGGGAGTTGCACGACGGGCGGCAGCGTGGTGTTGGGCACCAACCCGTAGACGTAGAGCGTCTCGGCATGGCTGTAGTTGTAGGCGCAGCGGATGTCCGTGCGCGGCCACAGCTTGAGGAGATCCACCGACGCTGTGACGGTGTGTGCCGTGTCGGCGCCGTCCGTGGTCCAGTCCCGCGTCGGGTCGTTGAACTGAACGCCCGGGTTGGCCTGGCGCGAGTTCTGGAGCGCGTCGTACTTCTCGTATGCGTACGACATCCCCATCGACACGGCCGGCCGCGGCACGAAGTCCACGCCGGCCGAATACGCGTGGTTCGTGTTGCTGCGCAGCCCGAACACCGCACCCGGCCGGTCTTCCTTGCCGACCGACGCCATGGCGTTGAACCCGAGCGACGAGATGGGCGTGATCTGTAAGATGCCGGAGAAACGGTCCGACGTCCGATCGGAGATGTCGAACTGCCGCAGCGACACCTGCTCACCGATGTCGTCGAGGACCTGCTCGTCGAAGCCCGACCCGACCCGCTTGGCGTGCTCGTAGACGGCGCGGAGTGTCACCCACGCGACGCCGGTCGCGTCGGCGGACACCCGGACGGTGTCCTCCGTCGTCGTGTCGATGCTTCGGGCGGTCTGGTTGATCTGCTCGCGGGTGTACCCGACGCGAAGCGCGGTGTAGGGAATCGGCGTGACGGAGGCGTCGGCGTCGAACGTGCGCCGCGTCAGCGAATACGGGCTCGTCCCCTCCTCGGCGAACGCCGCAGGCGTCGTGTCGTAGGACACCGTGCGGGCGACGTGGAACACGGGCGTACGGTTGTCGAAGTCGTAGGACCGATAGCGGGCGCTGAACCAGAGCATGCTCGTTGGCTTGGACGTGAACGAGTACGTCATGGCCGTGACGCGCGCCTGCGCGTCGGCGGTCGTCCGGTCGAGCGGCACCACCGGCAGCGTGCTGTTGATGGTAAAGGGAATCAGCGGATCGTTCTGCGACCAGTTGCCGAGCGAGACGTAGGCGGTCGCACGGCTCCGCCCAGGCAAGCTCAGGGCGCCCGTGGCGTTGATCGCGTTCATGTTGCTGTTGGGCCAGAGCGCCATGCGGCCCTGCGACGGGCCGAGCGTCGGCGAATCGGTCGATCGGAGGGGGTTGTCCCAGATGAGCGTGCCGATGTTGTTGCGGAAGAACGAACCGTCGTAGCCGACGCGCGCCATGCCGCGGCCGTTGTTCCACTCGAGGCCCGTTCCGACTTCGGTGGTCCGCGTGTCGAGCGGGACGGCAAGTTCCACCGCGTCGCTGAACACGAAGGTGCCCGCCCACGGCTGATTGCCCGTCTTCGTCGTGTTCTTCAGCAGGAAGCGCCAGTCGAGATGGGCGGTCGCGCTGTAGACGACATCGAGGGTGAGCGTCTTGCGCTCGTCACGCAAGTCGAAGACCTGCGCCTGGGTGACCGCGCCGGCGATCGTCGTCGTCTTGTTCTGGATGCCGCTCTGGATGGCGTCGTCGATGCGCAGGACGCCCGGTGACGGCGAGGTGTAGAGCGTTGCCGTGTCCTGGCTGTAGAACAGGGGGATCTGATTCCACTCGAACGACACTTTCAGCTTGCCGTAGTTGTCATAGGCCGCCCGGTAGCGCTGGTCGCGGTAGCCGACGTGGTCCGCCTGGATGCTGAACCCCCGCGCCGGCGTCTCGTTGGCGTAGCGGAACACGTCGAGGGTCGGTCCGTTGCGCAGGTCGCGGTAGCGCTGGTAGCGGGCCTCG
>JBEQUD010000190.1:0-3266 GCA_040349235.1 Acidobacteriota bacterium | reverse complement strand
CCTCTTGCCCGAACGTCGCGGGCAAGGCCAGGGGATACAGGCCGGTCCGCTGGTAGACGTCGATGAAGTTGACGCCCGCGGTCTCGACCGCGACGAGCGCGTCGCCCGGCTTGACGGTCGGCTCGGGTACGTCTTCGTAGGTCAGGGCCTCGGGGCCGCCGAAGGTGTGAACGCGGATGGCTTTCACGGGACGCTACCTCGCCGGCTCGGGCATCGAGCCGGTCCAACGGGCAGGATATCCCGGGTCTCGGCCCGAACGCCATCCCGTGCCCGGCAGCCGCTGCCGCAACGAAATCCCTGATAGCATGGCACGGTCGTGGTTGTCTCCCCGTCGCACGTTCCGCGCCGTCTCATCGTCGCCATGACCGGCGCCACGGGTACCGTGATCGGCGTGCGGCTCCTGCAGATGCTGCAGGGGGTGGACATCGAAACCCACCTCGTGATGAGCAAGTGGGCCGTGCGGACACTGCTGCACGAGACGTCCTACAAGCCCGAGGACGTCGAACGCCTTGCGACGCATGTCTACTCGGCCGGCGACCAAGGCGCCGTGATTTCGAGCGGGTCGTTCCTGACCGAAGGGATGATCGTGGTGCCGTCCAGCATGCGGACGCTCGCGGCCATCGCGCACGGCTTCGGCGACAACCTGATTCATCGCGCGGCGGACGTCGTCCTGAAAGAGCGCCGCAAGCTGGTGCTGGCCGTCCGCGAGTCGCCGTTCAGCGACATCCACCTCGAGAACATGCTGAAGCTCTCGCGCATGGGCGCCGTGATCTGCCCCCCGATGCCGGCGTTCTATGCCAAACCCGCGAGCGTGGACGACATCGTGACGTGGGCCGCGGCGCGCTTGCTCGATCAGGTAGGCATCCACACGGACGCGGTCGCCCGGTGGGACGGCCAGATGGGCACCGGCGCCACGGAGCCCTGAGCCCCCGCCGGCCTGTGCGGCGCTGGCGCCTACTTCACCGGCTCGATATGAATCCCGCACTCGAGCTTCTGGCCTTGCCAGCGGCCCGACCTCGGGTTGTCGGGGTCGAAGGGGAGCGACGTGCACGGTTCGCAACCGATGCTCGAGTAGCCAAGCTCGTAGAGCGGTAGCAGCGGGATGTCGTACGCTTTGGCGTATTGCCAGACGTCCTTCCTGGTCCACGCCGCGAGCGGGCTGAGCTTCTGCAGCACCTTCCCGCTTTTCATCGTGAAGGGTTCGACGGGCTGCAGGTTGGCGCGCGACGGCGACTGGTCCCGCCGGAGCCCGGTGAACCACGTGTCGTAGTGCTCGAGCGCCCCGAAGAGGGGCCCGACTTTGTGGCGCGCGCAGCAGTCGTCCGTGCTCGTCTTCCACAGGCCGATGGACGGTTCAGGCGCGCGAAGGTTGATGAGATTCAGGTTCCAGCGTCCGGCCATCTCGTCCCGATACGCGAGCGTCTGCGGGAAGTGATGGAACGTCTCCAGGAACAGCACGGGGATGTCGGGCTGCGCCGCCCGCAGCAAGTGGACCAGCACGATGTCTTCGGCCTGGAAGCTGGACGTCACGCACGGCGCCCCCGGCCCGGCCAGGGTGCGCGCGATGAGAGCCGCGGCTTCGGTGGCCATCTCCATATTCGTCATTTGAGCAGCTCCTCGAGGGCTCGCTGCACGCCCGCCACCGCGTCGGCATGCGACGCGGCCGAGCGCGCGATGTCCACCAGGCGCTCGGCGGCATTCGGCCGATATTCAGCCGCCTGATCGTCGCGCATCCCGTCGATGATCATGCCGGCCCCGGCCGTGAAGTTCGTCGTGGGATCGATCAGGATGAAGCTGCCCGTCGCGCGGATGTCGCGGTAACGGTCGAACACGAGCGGCCGTGACGTGCTGAGGGTGACCGTCTCGATCTGGTTGAGGGCGAGCGGGCGGTTGGCCTCGACCGTGACGGTGCGCGCGGCGTGCTTCAGCAGGTAGAGCCGCGCCGGGTCGAGCGGGCGCTCGTCCATCCAGACGACGTCGGCGGAGAAGTGCCGTCCGACGTGGGGCGGCGTCTCCGTTTCCCGGCCAGGGGCCCGGAGTCCGGCGCCCGTGATCACGTCGCCCCGGCTGATGTCGATTTCGTCGTCGAGGACGAGCGTCACCGACATCGGCGCGTGCGCCAACTGGATGTCGCCGTCCCACGTGACGATGCGCTTGACGTGGGCGGTCCGGCCCGACGGCCACACGGTGATCGGATCGCCCGTCCGGACGGAGCCCGCGAGCACCTGGCCTGCGTACCCTCGGAATTCCTGGTCGGGCCGCGCGACGAGCTGGACCGGGAAGCGGAACGGTTTCGACACCATGTGATGATCGACGTCCACTGTTTCCAGGTACTCGAGCAGGCTGGCGCCGTCGAACCACGGCGTCGCATCACTCCGCGTGATGACGTTGTCCCCGTTCAGGGCGGAAATCGGGATGGGATGGATGTGCGCGTCCGGCAGGATGTCCTCGAAGTCGTCCACGATGTCGTCGAAGACCTGCCGGTCGAAGTTCACGAGGTCCATCTTGTTCACCGCGAGGGCGAACTCCGTGATGCCGAGCAGTTGGGCAATGCGCGCGTGCCGCCGCGTCTGTGTGCGCACGCCGTTGCGCGCGTCCACGAGCAGGATGGCGACGTCGGCCGTCGAGGCGCCCGTCGCCATGTTCCGCGTGTACTGCTCGTGCCCCGGCGTGTCGGCCAGGATGAACTTGCGCCGCGCGGTGGCGAAGTAGCGGTACGCGACGTCGATGGTGATCCCCTGCTCGCGCTCGGCCTTCAGCCCGTCGGTGAACAGCGAGAAGTCGATGGGGCCGGCGGTCCGGTTCTTCGACGCCTTCTGCACCGAATGCACCTGGTCCTCGTACACGGACCGCGAGTCGTACAGCAGCCGCCCGATGAGCGTGCTCTTGCCGTCATCGACGCTGCCGGCCGTGCAGATGCGCAGGAGCCCGGCCATCAGAAGTACCCTTCGCGCTTCTTCACTTCCATCGAGCCGTCCTGGTCGTGGTCGATCACCCGGAGCTGGCGCTCGGAGTGTTTGGTGACGATCAGCTCGTCGATGATCTTGTCGATCGTGTCGGCGTCCGATCGTACGGCCCCCGTGCACGGCGAGCACCCGAGCGAGCGCATGCGGCAGCGGACGAGCTGCGGCTTCTCGCCGGGCATCAGGGGGACGAACGGCTGCTCGAGCATCAGGAGCGAGTTGCCCCGGACGACGACCTCCCGGTCCTTCGCGAAGTAGAGCGGCACGATGGGGATGTGCTCGACCCTGATGTAGTTCCAGACG
>JBEQUD010000131.1:0-4114 GCA_040349235.1 Acidobacteriota bacterium | reverse complement strand
TCAGCCGCTCGCCTTCGTCATCTTCTTCGTCGGCGGCCTGGCCGAGACCAACCGCGCACCGTTCGACATGCCGGAAGCCGAGCAGGAACTTACCGGCGGGTTCCACACTGAATACAGCGGCATGCGCTTCGCGCTGTTCTTCCTGGCCGAATACGCCAACATGATCGTCGTCTCGTCGGTGGCCACCACGCTGTTCTTCGGCGGCTGGCTCCGTCCGTTCCCGAACATCGCCATGCTGGGGTTCCTGGACATCGTGCCGGCGTGGATGTGGTTCCTGACCAAGTCGTTCGTGTTCCTCTACATCTTCATCTGGGTGCGGGCGACGCTCCCACGCTACCGCTACGACCAGTTGATGCGGCTCGGATGGAAGGTGCTCATTCCGCTCGCGATCGCGAATCTGGTGGTGACCGGAATCGTGAAGGTGCTGCTCCAGTGAATCAAGCCATCGCGTTCTACACGCTCGCGGCGTTCATCCTGGGCTTCGCGGTGCTCGTGGTCACCACGAAGGACACCGTGCACTCGGTGCTCTTCCTCGTGCTCGATTTCCTGTTCGTCGCCGCGCTCTACGTGCTGCTCGACGCGCCGTTTCTCGCCGCGATTCAGGTGCTCGTCTACGCCGGGGGGATCGTCGTTCTGTACCTGTTCGTCGTGATGCTGGTGAATCTGAAGCGGCCACCGGAGGCCCACACGGACCCGCACCGACGGAGCAAGCTCGGGTTCGGCCTCGCAGTGGCGATCCTGGCGGAAGTCGCGGGCATTGCGTTCTACGGCATGGGCCATCTGTCCACGGCGGTGACGGCCCCCGCCGCGGCCCTGCCGGTGACGGGCAACACCGAACAACTCGGGTGGTTGCTCTACACGAACTACCTGATTCCATTCGAGATTGCCTCGATGCTGCTGCTCGTGGCCATGATCGGCGCCATAGTTCTGGCGAAGCGCGAGCTATGAGCCCGGCACGCGCGTCCGGTTACCCGATTACTCGATTGCCCGGTTCCCCGGTTCCCCGATGATTACCTCCACGCACTACATGCTGCTGTCGGCGGCGCTGTTCACCATCGGTGTCGTCGGGGTGATGGTGCGGCGCAACATCATCATCATCTTCATGTCGATCGAGCTGATTCTGAATGCGGTGAACATCAATCTCGTCGCGTTCTCGCACCAGCTGCAGAACCAGATCGGCCAGGTCTTCGCGATCTTCGTCATCGCCGTCGCGGCGGCGGAAGCCGCCGTCGGCCTGGGCATCATCCTGGCGTTCTACCGCAACAAAGAAACCGTCAACGTGGACGAAATGAACGTGATGCGCTCGTAATGCGATACATCTGGCTGATTCCCCTGTTGCCGGCCGCGGGCGCCGCGGTCAACGGGCTCGTCGGCATCCGCTCGTTCTCGCGGAGGACGGCGGGCGCCCTCGCCTGCACGATGATGCTCGCGGCCCTTGGCCTGTCGCTGTTCGCGTTCTGGCAGCTGCTGGCGCTGCCGCTCGAGGCGCGCGCCTTCGACGTCACCCTCGCCCAGTGGATCCCGTCCATTCCGCTGCAGCTGCGGGGCGGCACGATCGGCACGTTCCAGATTCCGTGGGGCTTCCGCCTCGACCCCTTGTCCGGCATGATGCTGCTCGTCGTCACCGGCATCGGGACGCTGATTCACGTCTACTCGACGGCCTATATGGCCGACGAGCCCCGCGCGGGCGTCGCGCGGTTCTTCTGCTACCTGAACCTCTTCTGCTTCTTCATGCTGACGCTCGTCCTGGGGAACAACTTCCTGGTGATGTTCGTGGGCTGGGAGGGTGTGGGCCTGTGCTCGTACCTCCTCATCGGGTACTGGTATGAGAAGAAGAGCGCCTCGGACGCCGGCAAGAAGGCCTTCCTCACGAACCGCGTAGGGGACTGGGGATTCGTGCTCGGCGTGTTCCTCATCTTCTGGACGTTCGGGACGCTCGATTTCCGCGCCATCCAGAACATGGCTGCCACGATGCCGGTCGAGACCATGCACTTCGGCGTGCTGTCCTTCTGCTGTCTGCTGCTGTTTGTCGGCGCCACGGGCAAGAGCGCGCAGATTCCCCTCTACGTCTGGCTCCCGGACGCGATGGAAGGGCCGACACCGGTGTCCGCCCTCATCCACGCCGCGACGATGGTGACGGCCGGCGTCTACATGCTGGGGCGCAACGCGGTCCTCTTCTCGCATGCGCCGATGGTGATGACGATCGTCGCGATCGTCGGCGTCCTCACCGCGCTGATGGCCGCCTCGATCGGGCTGGTGCAGTACGACATCAAGCGCGTGCTGGCGTATTCCACCGTGTCGCAGCTGGGCTACATGTTCACCGCCATCGGCGTCGGCGCGTTCTCGGCGGGCGCGTTCCACCTGATGACCCACGCGTTCTTCAAGGCGCTGCTGTTTCTCGGGAGCGGCTCGGTCATCCACGCGATGGGTGGCGAGCAGGACATGCGGCGCATGGGCGGTCTGAAGAAGTACATGCCCGTGACGTTTGCCACGATGTTCATCGGCACGCTGGCCATCGCCGGCATCCCGCCGCTCTCGGGCTTCTTCAGCAAGGACGAGATCCTGTTCCGCGCCTACGAAGGCAACAAGCTCGTGTGGGGGCTGGCGGTCATCACCGCGTTGATGACGGCGTTCTACATGTTCCGCCTCATCACCATGACGTTCTTCGGCGCCTACCGCGGTCCGGCCTGGGAAGCTGCCGGCCATGGCCATGGCCACGAGGAGGCGCACGAAACCCACGGCTCGCACCACGGCGACGCTCACCGAGACACGCACGGCCACGCACACGACGCACACGCCGATGCGCAGCACGACGCGCACGGAGCCGCCCACGACGCGCACGCTGGCCACGGGCACGGGCCGTGGCACGGCCCGCACGAGTCGCCGACGCCGATGACCTTCCCGTTGATGGCGCTCGCCGTCGGGGCTATCGTGGCGGGTTTTGTCGGCATTCCGGGCGCGCTCGGCGGCGGTAACGCGATCGAGCATTTTCTCGAGCCGAGCTTCTCCGCGGAGCGCACGGCGCCCGCCGAAGGCCCGGCCCACGCCGACATGGCCATGGCGCACGCGGGCGGCGACGCTGCCGAAGGGCAAGGCGAGCCCCACGCGTCCAGCGGCCTCGAACTCGGCCTCATGGGCTTCTCGGTACTGGTGGCGGCAGTCGGCATCGGCCTGGCGTGGAAGTTCTACGTCACGAGTCCAGAAATCTCCGAGCACCTCGCGGCGCAGTTCTCGGGCGCGCACCGGGTTCTCTCTAACAAGTACTACGTGGACGAGCTCTACAACGCGACCGTGATTTCGGGCACGTTGGCAAGCGGCCGCGGCCTCTGGGCCGTGGATCGCAACGTCGTGGACGGGGCCGTCAACGGGGCGGGCCGCCTCACGATCATCAGCTCGTGGTTGTCGAGCCTCACCGATCGGACCGTCGTCGATGGGCTCGTCAATCTCGTGGGCTGGATCGTGCAGGAGGGCAGCCGCGGGTTCCGGCGCCTGCAGACCGGGCTGGTGCAGAACTACGCGCTGTGGATGCTGGTCGGCGTGTTCGCGTTCGTCAGTATGTATTTGTTCCTGCGATGACTATGAATCACTATCTTTCGCTCATCTTGTTCCTGCCGCTCGCGGGCGCGGCGCTGCTGCTCCTCGTGCCCAAGCAGAACGAGAACGCCATTCGATGGATCGCCAACCTCGTGGCGCTCGTCGGCTTCGCGGTCTCTGTGCCGCTGTGGTTCTGGTTCAATCCGCAGAGCGCGGACTTCCAGTTCATCGAGCGGGCGCCGTGGATTCCGTCGGTCGGCGCCGAGTACTTCGTCGGCGTGGACGGGTTGAGCACGCTCCTCATCCTGCTGACGACGATGATGGGCTCCATCGCGATGCTGTCGTCGTGGACCGCCATCACCGAGCGGGTCAAGGAGTACTACATCTTCCTGCTCGTCCTGCAGACGGGGATGCTCGGTGCCTTCATGGCCCTCGACTTCCTCCTCTTCTTCCTCTTCTGGGAAGTCATGCTCGTCCCGATGTACTTCCTCATCGGCATCTGGGGCAGCGCCAACCGCCTGTATTCCGCCATCAAGTTCTTCCTCTACACGCTGGTCGGCAGCGTCGTCATGCTGCTCGG
>JBEQUD010000110.1:0-4864 GCA_040349235.1 Acidobacteriota bacterium | reverse complement strand
ATTCGAGCTGCGCGACGACGTGGCGGGCGAGTGCGCGCAAGGATGCCTCCTGCGCGATGCTCAACTCTCGAGGCACGGCATCGATGACGCAGATGGTGCCGAGCGCGTATCCATCGGGGGTCGTAAGAGGTGCCCCGGCGTAGAACCGGGCGTGGGGCGGGCCGACGACAAGGGGATTGCCCGCAAAGCGGTCATCGCGCAGGGTGTCTGGCACCACGAAGACGTTGGGCTGCTGGATCGCGTGGGCACAGAAGGAGACGTCCCGGGCTGTGCCCTCGACCGCCAGGCCGATGCGCGCCTTGAACCACTGGCGGTCTGCCGCGACGAACGACACGAGGGCCATGGGGGTGGCACAGACGTCGGCGGCCAGCCGGGCCAGATCGTCGAACTCCGGCGCGGGCGGGGTATCGAGAATGTCGTAGCGGTGCAGGGTCTCGAGTCGTTCGCGCTCGTTTGGCGCCGCGATCGCGCTCATGGTTTCTTGCGGCAGGGTATCAGAGGCGGCGGGCGGCCGGAAGACCACAAATGCGTCGGCGCCACCGGGGCGGCTGCATACCAGCCGGGCCCGATGGCGCCGCGGTCGATGGGAAAGCGGATCGAGGAGGAATGGCTACTGCGCCATGACCATCTGCGGTGCGTCGAAGGGCGCCTCCCCGAGGACGGCTTCGGCCCACGCGCAGTAGATTTGCACCTTCGCCACGTCCTTGACGTAGGCCGGCAGCGTGATCGACGTGTTGATACGGTCTTTCGCGAGCCCGGCGAGGCTCTTCGCGCCAAGGCGCTGGAGGAGGTACACGGCGCCCTTGGAATCGACGACCTGCCAGTGCGGATCCGGCGTGTCCGGCACCTTGAAATCACTCGAAACCGTAAGGATGCCTTTGCCGCCCTGGACGCTGTAGGTCACCGTGCCGCCGTTGACCTTGGCGCCGGAGAACGGTTTGCTGGTGCGGTTCTGGGCGGCGGCGAACCCAGTCGTCAGGCCCATGAGGGCGAGGCTGAGGAGGCTCGTGCGAACGAAGTTGCGAATCATGTTCATCTCCTGGAAGTGTGAGGCGTTCACTCGCTTCGATTCCCGAACGCGCCGGCGGTTTCGCTATCTCGCGGCGAGCCGGATTCCATGGCCGTCGGGGTCTCTCACCAGCACGGCCTGCGTGAAGCCGAGTGTGGCGTCCGGCACCCGCACGACCCTCGGCGACACGAGGGAGAGGATGCGCAGGCCCAGTGCGCCCGAGAGGGGCTCGGGGCCGCTCGTGGTCAGTGTGGTCTGCCAGTGCGCGATGTCGTTCGCCCGCAGGTCGATCGGCGCCGGCCGCCCGTCGCGCGGCGCACGGTAGTCGAGCAGTTCGATGCCGGGACCCGCCGGCGCACGGAGCGTCGTGATCCGCAGTCGTGCGCCGAACACGTTGTTGAGGTGCTCCTGCTCGGTGTCGTAGTTTTCGCCTTCCCCGACGACCCGCAGGCCGAGCGTGTCGCGATAGAGCCGCAGCGCCTGGTCAGTGTCGCCCACGACGATCGCGGTGTGATCGATGCCGAGGAACAGGCGCGTGCTGTCGTGCCACTTATCGAGGCCTTTGCCGGACGGGAACTGCAAGATCTCGAGGAAGTGCCGGTCTGGATCGCGGAAGTAGAAGGCGCGGATGCCCGCCGCGGCCTGGTTCCAGTCCGGCAGCCGCTGGGGCGCGGTGGAGGCGTGCTCGACGTTGAACTGCCGGAGGCGTGCGTAGGCCCGGTCCATGTCGCTGACGACGACGGCGATGTGCTGGAACGTCCGATCGTTGGGCCTCGCGTCCCCGGGCATCGGTCGCCCTTTGGGTGCGAGGTACTCGGTCAACTCGATGGACTCGTCGCCCAGGCGGAGCCGCACGACGCGCATCCGGAGTCCGAACACCCCTTCGAGCAACTCGTACTCGCGCCCGGCGACTTCGACGTCGGAGACCTTCTCGAAGGCAAGCACCGACGTGTAGAAGCCGACCGCGAGGTCCATGTCGGCGACGGTCATGCCCACCGTCGCCACGGCGGTCACGGGAATCGCCGTCCCGGTGGCGGCGTTCGTCGAGCCCACCGTGCACACGGCCAGACCGGCCGTCAGCAGGGCGGCGTGCAGCCACAGCCGGTGCCAGGGTCTCGGGCGTCGGCGTCCTGGCAGGTTCATGAGGCCGCCTTCGCGGGTGCCGCGCCGGCAGTACTGGCCGCACGGGCGCCGAGGCGGTCCAGCAGGTGGTCCCCGACGCGAAGGGCGTTGGCCATGATGGTCAAGGCTGGATTGACCGCGCCACTCGACGGGAAGAAGCTGCCGTCCACGACGTAGAGATTGTCCACCTCGTGCGCCCGGCAGTTCACGTCGAGCGCGGAGGTGCGCGGGTCGTGGCCGAACCGGATCGTCCCGTTCTGGTGGGCGACGCCCGCCAGGGGGATGCGGTTGCCGACAAAGAGGTTGCGGGGCACGAGATGCGGGTGCATATCGAGATGCTGCAGCAGGTGCTCCAGCTTCCTGGTGAGACGTTCGTGGCCCTCCACGTTGTTCGGTGTGTAGGACAGCACGATGTTGCCGTCCCGATCGAGCGTCACGCGGTTGTCGGGGTCGGGCAGGTCTTCGGAGGTCAGCCAGAAGTCCAGAGAGTGCTTGGCCATGAGGTCGAGCGTCATGCCGGGCACGATGGCGGGGGCCCCGGCCGACAGGGCAATCGCATCCAGCTTGCCGACGAAGGAGATGTGCCCCATCGGGAACGGGAACTCGTCGTCCCCGAAATAGAAGTCGTTGACGGCGAGCGTCTTCTGGAAGACGGTCGGATTTGGCGTCTTCGAGAGCGCGAGGAGCACCGAATTCACGTGGCCCATGTAGTGGCGGCCGACGACGCCCGACTGGTTGGCGAGGCCGTCGGGATGCCGCTCGTTGGCGGAGCGGAGCAGCAAGGCGGCGGAGTTGATGGCGCCGCACGCGGCCACGACGATATCGGCCGAGAAACGCAGCTGCTCCCCCTGCCGATCCACGATGACCTCGGCGATCTCCCGTCCGGAGGCGGCGGTCGTCAGGCGCCGCACCACCGCGTTGGTCAGCAGCGTCACATTGGGATGCGCGAGCGCCGGGTCCACGCAGACCACCTGGGCGTCGCTCTTGGCATGGACGAGACACGGAAAGCCGTCGCACGTGTCGCAGCGGATGCAGCGGCTCCCTCGCGGGTCGGCCTCGTCCAGCATGATGCCGAGCGGGACGTGGAACGGCTTCAGCCGGGCGCGCGCGAGGTCGTCGTGCAGCTGCTGGATGCGCGGCTCGTGCTGGACGGCGGGGTAGCGGTAGGGCGCGCTCGACCACGGCTCGGTGGGGTCCACCCCGCGCTCGCCGTGGACCTGGTACAGATATTCGGCCTCCGTGTAGTACGGCTCCAACGTGTCGTACGTGATGGGCCACGCGGGGGAGAGCCCCCCGTGGTGCGGGAGTTCGCCGAAGTCTTGCTCGCGCAGGCGGAAGAGCGCGGCTCCGTAGAACTTGGTGTTGCCGCCCACGTAGTAGTTCGTGTGCGGGTGCAGGGGCTTGCCGTCCTTGTCCTGCCACGTTTCTTTGGTGTGGTACTTGGCGGCCACGTTGACGGCATGCGAGCTCCAGTTGTCTTTCTCGCGGGGGACGTAGTCGCCGCGCTCGAGGAGCAGGATCCGTTTGCCGGAAGGCGCCAGCCGGTACGCCAGCGTGCCGCCGCCGGCGCCCGTGCCGATGATGATGACGTCGTAGTCGGTCATGCCGGGGTCTCCATGAAGCCGCACCTGAAGATGCAGCGGACGTCGAGGGGGTGATGCAGCTTCGCGCACATGACGCGTGCACGGCCGTGGGTATGGAGGAACATTTCCGCCGCGAGCAGCATGCCGAGCGGCGGCGCCGTGAAGTAGACCCACAGGCTGGCGGTGGCATGGGCGAGCACGGCCGGCCCGAACGTGCGCGCGGGGTTCATGCTCATCCCCGAGAGCGGGGCTTCGAACGTGATGTAGGCCGCCACCAGCAGGCCGGCGAAGAGCCCGGTGAACCGCGCGACGCGCGGCGTGTTCGTGGCGACGAGCACCATCAGCATCATCCCGAAGGAGATCGTGCCCTCGGCGAGAAACGCGGCCGCGACACCGGCGGCCCCTGGCACCGTGGCCACGTAGTTCACGGCCGGGTGGGCCGGGAACCCGCGGAGCAGCCACGTGGCGCCCAGGATGCCCGCCGTTCCACCGACGAACTGTCCGGCGACGTAGCCGGCCGCGTCCCCCGGGGCAATCTTGCCGAGACGCAGGAACGTCAGCGTGAGCGCCGGATTCATGTGCGCGCCCGACCGCCGGCCGAGCGGCGAGTAGATGAGGGCGGTGGCGGTCAGCCCCATCGCCAGGCCCATCGGCAGGCGGTGCACCAGCGGAGATGGCCAGCAGGCCGAGAACGGCGACCGCGGGTGCTGCAGGAGCGTCGCGAAGCCGGCGGCCGCCACCATGAAGAGCGCGAGGCAGATCGCCTCGATCGCATACTCCGACCAGTGCGCGCGCAGGGATCGCATCGTTGGTCCGTTGGATGCGCGGCCGCAGGAGAGGTTTCACGGGCCGGCGCCGAAACCCGCGACGGCGCGCGACATCCAAACGCCGAGGTCGATCACATGGCAACGACGAGGGTTCTCGTGCTCGGCGGCGGATTCGGCGGTGTCCACGCCGCCCTGCATCTGGAGAAGGCGCTCGGCCGGTCCGACGACGTCCAGATCACGCTGGTCAGTCGGGACAACTTCTTCCTCTTCACGCCGATGCTGCACGAGGTCGCGGCGAGCGATCTCGACATCACGCACATCGTCAGCCCTATCCGCACGCTGCTGCGGCGCACGGAGGTCTTCGTGGGCGACGTGGAGTCGGT
>JBEQUD010000098.1:0-3556 GCA_040349235.1 Acidobacteriota bacterium | reverse complement strand
GGGGCATCCGAGCGCGCGCCACGGCTGGCGCCCAGCCATCTCCGGGCGGTGCGCGTGCTGCTCGAGACGGCAGCGGCCTCGCTCGACAACGCCTTGCTGCTCGAGCGCGCGGAGGCCCTGTCGGTCACGGACGACCTGACGCGCCTCTACAATTCCCGATATCTCAGGCGTTCGCTCGAGCGCGAGACCCAGCGCCGGGCACGGAGCGGCCGCCCGCTGTCGCTCCTCTTCGTTGACCTCGACGATTTCAAGCGCGTGAACGACGACCACGGCCACTTGTGCGGCAGCCGGGCGCTGGTCGAGGTGGCCGCCGTGCTGAAAGGGACGGCCCGCGGCACCGACGTCGTGGCGCGCTACGGAGGCGACGAATTCGCCATCATCCTGCCCGATACCGGCCGCGACGGTGCGCTCGTCGTGGGCGAGCGCGTGCGGCGCGCCCTGGCGGAACACCGGTTTCTCACGGACGAGGGGCTCGACATCCGTCTGACGGCCTCCGTCGGCATCGCCACCCTGCCCGACGCGGCACGGTCGGTGGACCAGCTGATCCAGGCCGCCGACTCGGCGATGTACCGCGTGAAAGATTCCGGAAAAAATGGCATCTTCGTCGCCGAGTCAGCCGATACTAACCATAGCCTGGACTAATCGGGCCGCATCCACTTCACCGACGACGTCATCTTGTCCAGTACCCAGTAAGGAGTTTTCGTTGAACCTTCGTTCGATGCTGTCCTTGTTCTCCAGTGACCTCGCGATTGATCTCGGCACCGCCAACACGTGCGTTTACGCGCGCGGGAAGGGCATCGTGGTCAACGAGCCGTCCATTGTCGCCATCAACAAAGTCAACGGGCGCGTCGAAGCCGTTGGCAAGGAAGCCAAGGACATGCTGGGGCGGACGCCCGGGAACATCGTGGCCATCAAGCCGATGAAGGACGGGGTCATCGCCGACTTCGAGGTCACCGAGCAGATGCTGACCTACTTCATCAAGAAGGCGCACAACCGCCACGTGCTCGTGCGCCCGCGCATCGTCATCGGCGTACCGTCGGAAATCACCCAGGTGGAGAAGCGCGCCGTCAAGGACAGCGCCTACCGCGCCAAGGCCAGCGAGGTGCACCTGGTGGAGGAGGCCATGGCCGCGGCCATTGGCGCGGGCATGCCCATCACGGAGCCGGCCGGCAACATGATTGTGGACATCGGCGGCGGCACCACCGACATCGCCGTCATCTCCCTGGCGGGCATCGTGTACAGCAAGGCCGTCCGCGTCGCGGGCAACGAGATGGACGAGGCCATCATCCAGTACATCAAGAAGACGTACAACCTGCTCATCGGCGAGCGCACGGCGGAACAGATCAAGATCGAGATCGGGTCGGCGTTCCCGCTCGAAGAGCGGATGACGATGGAGATCAAAGGCCGCCACCTGATTGAGGGGGTGCCGAAGACCATCACCATCACCGACGCGGAGATCCGCGAGGCGCTGGCCGAGACGGTCAACGTCATCGTCGATGCCGTCCGCGTCGCGCTCGAGCGCACCCCGCCCGAGCTGTCCGCCGACATCGTGGACCGGGGGATCGTGCTGACGGGCGGCGGAGCAATGCTCAAGAACCTCGACAAGCGCCTGCGCGAGGAAACCGGTCTCCCGCTCGCCATGGCCGAGGACCCACTCTCGTCCGTGGTGCTCGGCGCCGGCAAGATGCTCTCGGACTTCAACCTGTTACGGAAGATCTCGATCGATTGATCACCCGCCCACGACGGAACCGGGTCGGCTGAACAGGGACATAGCGCGAGTGGCGATTCTCGATCTGCGACAGCGTGCCGGCTCGGTGTTCTTTGTCGTCATGCTCGGTCACATCCTGCTCATCTCGATGCAGGTCAATTCCCGCAAAGGCGTGCCCATCCTCGAGGCCGTGACATTCGCGGTGTTCGCAGACGTGCAGCGCGGCATCTCCGGCGGGTTCTCCGGGGTGGGGCGGTTGTGGAGCGGCTACGTCGCGCTCCGCCATCTCAAACGCGACAACGACGAACTCCGGCGGGCGCTCGATGCGGCCCGCGTCGAGACCGAGGAGCAGCGCGCGCTGGCCGGCCGCACGCGGACGCTCGAGCAGCTGCTCGGCCTGCGCGATCGCTCGTCGCTCAAGACCGTGTCCGCCGAGATTATCGCCGCCGGCGCGACGCCAGATTTTCGCACCGTGACGATCGACCGGGGCACCCGCGATGCGGTGCGGCCGAACATGGCGGTCATCGCCCCGGCCGGTGTCGTGGGGCGTGTGGTCGTCCCGAGCGGTCGTGCGGCGAAGGTGCAGCTGCTCGTCGATCGCAACGCCGCCGCCGGTGCGCTCATCGAGCGCTCGCGCGCCCAGGGTGTCGTAGTTGGCAATGGTGATGGCCGGCTCCGCCTCGAATACGTGTCGGAAGTGTCCGACATCGCGGTCGGCGATCGCGTGGTGACCTCCGGAATCGACGGCATCTATCCCAAGGGGTACCCCATCGGCCAGGTGGAGGCGATCGAGCGGAGCGGCGGCGGCTACAAGGCGATTACCATCCGGCCCGCCGTCGATTTCTCGAGCCTCGAGGACGTCCTGGTCGTGCTCGGGCCGGCCGAGGCCCCCGCGGCACCGGACGCCGCCGAGACCGCGGACGCGGGTGCCCCCGAGTGAAGGGCGTCGGCGTTGCCGTGGCGGTCGCCGTGGCCCTGGCGGCCCAGACCATGCTCGGGCGCTACGTCCTCCGGGGGTACGTCGGCATCGACCTGGTCCTGGTGGTGGTGGTGTACGTCGCGCTGTCCATGGGCCCCATGACCGGCCTGCTCGCCGGCGCCGCGGCGGGCCTCGCGCAGGACGCGCTCGCGAGCGGGATCATCGGCATCGGCGGGCTCTCCAAGACGCTCGTGGGGTTTCTGGCCGGGGTCATCGGGATGCAGTTCATCGTGGCCCAGCCGCTGCCGCGGTTCGTGGTGTTCTTCGGTGCCACGCTCCTCCATGCCGCGGTGTTCATCGGGCTTTACGTGTTGCTCGATTTGAGGCATTTTGGGACGCCCTTCGGGGCCGTGCTCGGCCAGGCGGCGGGCAATGCGGCCGTCGGCGCCGTGGCGTTCCAGGTCGTCGAGCTGCTGCCGGGGGCCGTCGAGCGGCGGCGGGCGCACCGGACGCGCGCCCGCCGGTAGAATTTCGGGGTGAGATATGGCGCAGACTGAAGACCGTCGAACCGTTGTCGTCCGCCTGGGGATTCTCCGGTTCGTGGTCACGGGGCTGTTCTCCGTGCTGGCGGTCGGCTTCTGGGTGCTGCAGGTGGTGCAGCACGACAAGTTCCAGGAGATGGCCGAAAACAACCATCAGCGGACGCTTCCGCTGCGCGCGCCGCGCGGCGTGCTGTTCGATCGCGAGGGGCGGGTGCTGGTCGAGAACCGGCACTCGTACAGCATCTCGATCGTTCGCGAGCACACCAAGGACATCAACCGCACCATCCGGATGCTGGCGTCGGTGCTGAACGTGCCGGAATCGGCGGTGCGCGAGGTCGTGGATCGCCACCGCCGCGAGCCGACGTACCGCCCGATCACGGTGGTGCA
>JBEQUD010000052.1:0-5657 GCA_040349235.1 Acidobacteriota bacterium | reverse complement strand
ACCGGATGACCGCCCTCTCGGCCGGGTTCGGCGCGCTCGCCGTCTCCGTGGGCTATCTGATCGCGCGTCGCACGGGCGCGGGCCGCCCGGCCGCAGTCGCCGCGGCGCTCGCCCTCGGACTGGGGCAGGCGTTCTGGGCCACGGCGCTGTACGCCAAGACCTACACCCTCAACGCCGCGATTGTCTCGGTCGGCATCCTGGTGTTGCTGCGGTGGAACGAAGCACGACGACCCAGGGACCTGTACTGGTCCATCGCCGTCTTCGCCCTGAGCCTCGGCAACCACCTCACGGTCATCGCCCTCGTGCCCGCGCTCGTGCTGTTCGTGGCCGTGACCGAGCCCCGCACCGCGTTCCGCCCGAAGACCCTCGCCGTCGTATGCCTGCTGGTCGCGCTGGGCCTGACCCAGTACGGATTCATCATCCTGCGGACGGTGCAGCACGCGCCGTATCTCGAGGCACGCGCCTCGAACGTCCACGAGCTCTGGGCGGTCATGACGGCTCGACGCTTCGCCCACGAGATCGGCGCGTACTCGCTGTCGTCAGTCCTGTCCACGCGCGTGCCTATCGTGGCTGGCCTCATCGGCACGGAGCTGGGCCCGATCGGCCTTCCGTTCCTCGTGGTCGGGCTCGCGGTGCTGCTCGTGCGCCAGCGCAGACTGGCGCTGCTCCTCGGCCTGGGCGCCCTCGGCGTCGCCTCGCTGACCGCGAACATGAGCTCCGAGGAAGACCAGGGGTTCCTGCTGTCGGTGTTCGTCCTGCTCTGGCCGATGGTGGGCGTCGGCCTGCAGGCTGGAGTCGATCTGGTAACGCGGGTCTTCCACCGGGCTGGACGTCTCGTCACGGCGGGCATCGCGGCCGTAGCCGTCGCAGCGCTCCCCTGCGCGCAGCTTGCCGGCAACTACGCCGTCAACGACCACCACACCGAGCGCTTCGAGACGGACTACTTCAACGCGCTCTTCGCCGCCCTGCCACCCAAGGCCGCCATCGTCAACGACGAGTACCGCATCAACATGCTCGTGTTGTACAAGCTGCTCGGTGAACGCGCGGGGGCGGGCCGCGACATCCGCCTCGCCCCGCTCGACAAGGACGCCATCAGCCAGCTCCGCCAGAGCGGCTTCGACATCTTCGCGTTCCAGTCCGCGCGCAAGGACATGGAAGCGTTCGGGTTCAACTTCGCCCCGTACGAGATTCCCGCCGACAGCGCGACGCGGGCCGTGCTGCGCAGGCGGGACATCTTCCGCGTGCTCTCCACCCCGACGTGTCGCGACGTCGGCAACCTGGGCTGGATGGACATCAGCCGCGTCCCGCAGCCCAAAGGGCGGATGAACGTCCGGATCGACAACTTGCGCCCCTTCGACGCAGCGCTCACGCTCTACGCGGCCTCGGCCCAGGCACTCAGCCCCGCCGTCATCGCGCCCCATGGCAAAGGCGTCCCGGTCATGGACCTGCAGACCTTCCGCGCGGGCGCGGCCGGCATGGCGCACGCGTTGGACGCCGCGCTGTCCGCGGACCAGGCCACCCTGCCCGACGCGTGGCGGGCGGCGCCGTTCATCACGCGGGCCCACGTCCGCGTCAACGACAAAGGCGACTTTTCGGCGTTCGCGCTCGACCTCGGTGGTCCGGTGCAGGGGGCGCTTGGGCGGGCAACCATCGACCAGGACACCCCGCGGCGGGCGTCCGTGTGTTCGCATCCGCTCGAAGAGGCAGACGCGCTGCCACCCGCCGCCACGCGCGCTGTCTTCACGACCGACGCGAGCAACGTGCAGTTCGACGAGGGATGGTTCCCCACCGAGCGCCGCGCCGACGGCTACACGTATCGGTGGACGAGCAGACGCCCCGTCCTCCTGGTGCCGATCGACCATCCGAGGGCGGCGACCGTGACCGTTGATGCCGAACCGCTGAACTACGCCGGCCGGGTCGGCTCGATGACGCTGGTCGTGAACGGGCATCGCTTGCACGCGCAGCCGTTGCCAGCCGCACGCACGACGCTGTCGTGGATGGTTCCGCTCGCGGACTGGCGGGACGGGCTGAACGAGTTGGTGTGGGAGGTCGCGGGCGCGACGAGTCCGCGTGCCGCGGGCCTCTCGCCAGACGGCCGCATGCTCGGGGTCTCCGTCAGCCGCATCGAGTTGGTCGTCGGCGAACGAGGCGCGGGCGGCCAGTGACGCTCCTGTCGCTCGTCGTGGCCTACCTGCCGGGGCCGCTGATTTTTCGCCTGCCGGTCCTGGACCGGGCACGCCGCGCGTCGCTGCCCGCCGAAGAGCGGGCCTTCTGGTGCCTGCTACTCGCCGTCCTCCAGTCGTCGATCGTCGGCTTTGGACTGGCCGCCCTCGGACGGTATCGGTTCGATCGGCTGCTGTGGATCGACGCCGCCGTCAGCCTCCTCATCGTGGTGGTGGTCCGCGGCCGCCTGCGATTAGGGCGCGCCGCCCCGCGTCCGACGTGGACCGCGCTGCTGCCGATTGGTCTCGCGGCCCTTGGCGTATGGCTCAACTTCTTCGTCCCCCCCGCGGAGTACGTGATGGGCGGGAAGGACCCCGGCGTATACATGAATGCCGGGATACAGATCGCCCAGCGCGGCGCCCTCGTCATCCGCGACGACGTGGTGGCGACGCTGCCGGTGCCCTTCCGCGGGCTGTTCTTCAAGCCGAGCGACGATCCGGCCTACTACAGCAACCGCTTCATGGGCTTCTTCCTGCTCGCGCCGGACACGGGCGCGGTCGTCGGCCAGTTCCCGCACCTCTATCCGCTCTGGGTTGCCATCGCGTACGGTGTCAACGGACTGAGCGGGGCCCGTCAGGTCCTCGGAGCATGGGCCGTGCTCGGGCTCCTGGCCACGTACTTTCTGGCGAACCGGATTGTCGGGCGGGCCGCAGCAGTTGCGGCGGCGGGACTCCTGGCGACGCACGTCGTGCAGATCTGGTACGCACGATACCCCAACGCCGAGATGGTGATGCAGCCGCTCGTCCTGGCGGGTACGCTCGCGTACATCCGCGCGCAGGCCGATGACGATCGCTTCTTCGCGCCCGTGGCGGCGCTGCTCCTCGTCGCCGGCCTCTTCGCGCACCTGACGTGCGCGCTGGCCATCGGCGCGGTCGCGGGCGCCGCCGTCGTCGCCCCGCTCCGATCGACGAGCGCGCGCCTGTCGTTCTGGATCCCGCTGGTCCTCGGCACGGCGCTCGCGGCGGGCTATCTGGCGAGCTACCTCCCGCCCTACTTCGCGGTGCCCGTGGAATTCGTCGCCACCCTCGGCCCCAGGAGCATCACCCTCCTCGTGCTCGCTGGGTTCGCGAGCATCGCAACGTGGCGGTTCATCCGCGGCGTTCCGGTGGCCACCCGTGTCCGTTGGGTACTGACGGGCATGGTCGCCGCAGGCTGGGTGTTTGCCGGCTACGCCTACTTCTTCCGCACGTCTGTGGGCCTGCTCGCGGCACATGACGCCGACAGCCTCAGAACGTTCGCATCGTTCTACCTGTCAGCGTTCGGGCTGGCACTGGCGCTGCTCGGCTTCGGCACGGCGGCGTGGGCCGCCCCGGCGGCCCTGCCGTTCTTCGCAACCATCGCGGCCTTCTCGTTCTTCACGTTCTTCAAGATTCGCATCATCCCCGAACACTTCTGGGCCGCCCGCCGCTTCGTGGCGGTCATCCTGCCGGGCGCACTCGTCCTCGTCGGCGCCGCGGCGTTCGGCGAGATTCGGTGGCCCGCAACGCTGTGGGCACGCCGGGAAGTGCGCACGCTGCGCTACGCGCTCGGCGTCGTCGCGGTCGCCATCCTCGGTCGTCATTTTGTGGTGGCGACCGACCCGCTGCTCCGTCACGTCGAATACGCCGGGCTGATTCCCCGCCTCGAGAAACTCGCCGGGGCCATCGGCAATGACGATCTGGCCATCGTGGAGGCGCGGGCGGGCTCGGACGTGCACGTGCTGGCGCTGCCGCTCGCCTACATCTACGCGCGCCACGTCCTCGTGCTCGCAGAGACGACGCCGGACAAACAGGCGTTCCGCGACTTCCTGGACTGGGCGCGGACGCGCTATCGCCGCGTGTTCTTCATCGGGGGCGGTGGGACGGAACTCCTGTCCCGCACCATGACCATCCGGGCGCTCGGTGGAGAACGGTTCCAGATCCCGGAGTACGAGTCGGCGCGCGACGCCTATCCTCGCACGGTCCGCTACAAGGAGTTCGACCTCGGCCTCTACGAGTTCCTGCCCACGCCGGCACCGACTGACGGCTTCGATCTCGACGTCGGCACCGCCGACGACCTCTACGTCCGCCACTTCCATGCGAAAGAGCAGATCCCCGGCCGCTTCTCGTTCCGGTGGACGCGCGACGTGTCCTACGTCTCGATCCTCGGCACACGGGCGGCGTGCGAACGCTTGACGATCTGGGCGAGCGGCGCCGGCCGACCGCCGGGCGCGGGATCTGCCCAGGTGGACGTCTTCCTCGACGACACGAGACTCGGTTCGATCACGGCGAACGACAGCCTTGCGCCGTATCCGTTCGTCATCCCCGCCGCACTGGCGGCGACGATGGACCGATCGGAAGACGCCGCCCAGCTGCGCCTCGTGTCGCGCACGTGGAATCCCAAGCAGCTCCTCGGCGTCAACGACACACGCGATCTGGGCGTGATGGTCGATCGGATTACCGTCGAGTGTCCCGCGGCGCCTGCCGCGTCGGCGGCCGGCGCCTTACGCTAAGCTGGCGTCAGCCGTGTTCCGCCATCTGCACATCACCAATCGACGCGAGCGGTGGCTGGTGGGCCTCGCCGACCTGGCGCTGCGCGTGCTGGCGGCCGCGGGACGCCTCGTCGGCGCGGCCCGGCCCGTCGAGCGCACACCGCTGCGCCGCATCCTCCTGTTGCGCCTGGAACGCGTCGGCGACCTGCTCATGGTGCTCGATGCGTTGGCGATGGTCCGGGAGCTGGCACCTTCCGCCCACATCGACCTCGTCGTCGGCCGCTGGAACGCGGCGCTCGCGGGCATCATCCCGGGCATCGACTCGGTGGAAACGCTCGACGCGCCCTGGATGGCCAGAGCCTGGGCCGGTCAATCCTGGCCGGCGCTTCTTCGATACGCATGGGGCTGGCGTAGGCGCCGCTACGACCTGGCGATCAACTTCGAGAGCGACATCCGTAGCAATCTGCTGCTCTGGTTGTCGGGCTCGCGTCGCCGCGTCGGCTTTGGCTCGGGCGGGGGAGGCGCGCTGTTGACGGACGTGGTCGTCGCCGATCGAACGGAGCACGTCGCGGCCAACGCCTCGCTGGTCGTGGCTCGCGCGTTCGACCAGCCGGCCGCGGCGACCGCTGACGTGCCGGGGCGAAAGCAGCGCAGGAAGCACCGTTTGGACATCCCCGCGGCGGCGCGTCAGCGGGCCACTGCACTCCTCGCTGACGTGGGCGACTCCGAACGGCTCGTCGGGCTCCAGCCTGGGGCCGGGCGACAGCTGCGCGAGTGGGACCCCGCCCGGTTCGGCGCAGTCGCCACCGAACTCGCGCGCGGCGGGCCTGTCTCGTTCGTGCTGACAGGTTCGGCGGCCGACGCGGCCGCGCTCGCCGGTGTCACCACGACGTGGCCGCCGGATCTCCGACTGATCGTGCTGCCGGTGGACACCGACCTGGTCGTGCTGGCCGCGGTCATCGAACGGCTGTCGCTGTTCATCACG
>JBEQUD010000050.1:0-7777 GCA_040349235.1 Acidobacteriota bacterium | reverse complement strand
TCGGCCTGCACCCATTCCTGCAGAATCACGCGCTCGACGCGGCGCATGGCTTCCTCTTCGGGGATGCACGTGTCCGTCACGCGGTTCATGTGCCGCTCGAGCAGCGCCTGCTCGTCGGCCCTCGTGAGATCGCGGTAGTGCGGCAGCCGCTCGTAGTGGGAATGCGCGACGAGGTTGAAGACGTCTTCTTCGAGATTGGCGCCCGTGCAGCAGATGGCGTCCACCTTGCCCTGGCGAATCATCTCGGCGAGCGACAGCCCGAGCTCTGCGGTGCTCATGGCCCCGGCCAGCGTCATGAACATGGCGCCGCCCGACTCGAGGTGGGCGATGTAGCCGTTGGCGGCGTCTTTGAGCGCCGCCCCATTGAAGTGGCGAAAGTGTCGATCGATGAACGACGACACAGAACCGGCACTAGAAATGTTCACGTCGCAAAAACCGTCGCAACCGTGGTCACGTCCGAGCGGGGTCAGGTCGCGCAGCAGTCCGCCGGAAGCGTCCTACGGTCCTTTTCGAAGCTTGGGCCGCCA
Organism: Acidobacteriota bacterium; assembly: GCA_040349235.1. Taxonomy (GTDB): domain Bacteria; phylum Acidobacteriota; class Vicinamibacteria; order Vicinamibacterales; family CAVVIG01; genus JBEQUD01. Next base: position 7,250 of record JBEQUD010000050.1, on the reverse strand, counting down.
TCGGAACGCCGGGTGGCTGTTACGTGCAACAAATTACCACATTTATACGCAAGAAGGGTGCGTTACGCGATACGCAAGAGCGGTGTGTTGCGCACCACGCGGCGGCGTCGGGAGGAGCGACGTCGAACGGTCCCGCTTCGAGGGGCCGCTCTCGCCTCAGACCGTGGGATCGGGGAAGGTGCGGAGATACGCCCGGAGTTCGTCGCGGACGCGGCGAAACGCAGCGAGGCGCTGCTCGTCGGAGCCCTGCAGGGCCGCCGGGTCCTCGAAACTGCGGTGGCGACGCCCCGTCGTTCCAGGATAGACAGGACACACCTCGTTGGCGTGGTCGCAGACCGTCAACACATAGTCGAACGACTGCCCCAGGAATTCGTCAACGTGCTTTGACCGGTGACCGGAAATGTCGATCCCGAGTTCGCGCATCACGGCAATCGCCTCTGGTCTGACGGTGCTGGGTGCCGTCCCCGCACTCGCCACATCGAACCGCTCGCCCGCTTCGTGGCGCAGGAGCCCTTCGGCCATCTGGCTCCGGGCAGAATTGCCGGTGCAGAGAATCAGCACGCGTGCCTTGTCCACTACGAGCCTCCCCCGTTCCCAGGCGGCAACGCGACGGTGCGCCGCACGCCGTTTGTCGGCATCTGCACCAGCCACTGACACGCGAGCACGGCAGCAGCCCCGCCGACCACCTGCGCAGCCACGAAGCCAGGGGCATCCGCCGGCCTGATCCCCGAGAACGTGTTGCTGGCCGCGCGCGCCAGCGTGACGGCCGGGTTCGCGAACGACGTGGACGCGGTGAACCAGTAGGCCCCGGCGATGTACGCCCCAACCGCGAAGGGCACCGCGGTCGGTCGCGCACGCGCACAACACGTGATGATAGCGAGCAGGCCGAACGTGGCCACGAACTCGCTGAAGAGCTGCGCCCTTCCCGCGCGTGCATGCTGGGAGGCAGAAAACAGGGCTTCGCCGAACATGAGATGCGCGGCAGCCACGCCGACAAACGCACCGGCGCACTGGGCGACCACGTAACCCGGCACCTCCCGCCAGCGCAGGCTTCCCTGCCAGGCGGCGGCGAGCGTGACAACGGGGTTGAAGTGCGCGCCGGAGATCGGGCCGAACGCGAGAATCAGGGCCGTGAGCGTGGCGCCCGTCGCGATCGTATTCGCCAGCAGCGCCAGCGCGACGTTCCCCGACGCGAGACGGTCGCCCATGATGCCCGAGCCCACGACCGCCGCCAGGAGCAGGGCGGTGCCGAGCGCCTCGGCGACGACCGGGCGCGAAGGCGTCATGCGCGTCTCCACGGCGCGCCGCTGCCGGCCAGGCGCGCGGGAAGACGGGAAGCGCGCACGCGGGCGTCTACGTGCAGCACGTGACCTGCCTGGGCTGCAGCACCTTGTTCCGCGTACAGCACTCGGCGTAGAGAAAGCCCAGGAGATCCTGCAGTGCGTCGGTGTTCGCCGTGTAGTGGAGAAAGGTGCCAGCACGGCGCACCCGCACGAGATTCTCGTGCTTCAATTTCTCGAGATGGTGCGAGAGCGTGGACGCCGGAATCCGGAGCTCGCTCGCGATTTCACCGACGACCATCCCCTCGGGATGCGCCGACAGGAGCAGGCGGAGGATGCGCAGCCGCGCCTCGGTCCCGATGGCCGAGAACATGTCAGCAAAGCGGACGACGTCGGCCGTGTGTTTGTCCTTGGTGTCCATGCGCGCAGACGACATATTCTATATTTCTATTATTACAGAATAATAAACGCCGTCAACCGAGGGGCCGGCAACTTGCCAGTCCCCCGGTGCACGTCCGTATTCGCCCCGATGCAGAAAGGCGCTACTCGTCGGTGACGCAGCCCTCGCTCGCGCTCTTGACGAGCCGAATGTATTTCGCGAGCGTGCCGCGCGTGCTCTTGAAGGGGGGCATCGTCCAAGCCGCGCGACGTCGCGCCATCTCCTCCGCGGAGACATCGACGGAGATCAGATTCTGCTCCGCATCGATTGTGATGATCTCGCCCGAGCGGATGAGCGCGATGGGGCCGCCCTCCTGGGCCTCGGGCGTAACATGGCCGACGATGAAGCCATGCGAGCCTCCGGAAAAACGGCCGTCCGTAATCAGCGCGACGGACTTGCCGAGCCCCGCGCCCATGACCGCGGACGTCGGCGTCAGCATCTCCGGCATCCCAGGACCGCCCTTGGGGCCCTCGTAGCGAATCACGATGATGTCGCCCTTGCCGATTTCCTGCCGCTCGAGGGCGGCCAGCATGTCCTCTTCCGAGTCGTAGACCCGGGCCGGGCCGGAGAAGCGCAGGCCCTCCTTCCCCGTGATCTTCGCCACTGCGCCGTCGGGCGCGAGGTTGCCCTTCAGGATCTGGATGTGACCGTTCTTCTTCAGGGGATCGGACAACGGCCGCACGATGGTCTGTCCGGGAGTGAGCCCGGGCAGTTCCGCCAGGTTCTCGGCCATGGTCTTGCCGGTGACCGTCTTGCAGGCGCCATCGATGAGCCCGGCATCGAGGAGCATCTTGAGGACCGCGGGTGTCCCGCCCACCTGGTGCAGATCCTCCATCACGAACTGTCCGCTCGGCTTGAAGTCCGCGAGCATCGGAATGCGGTCGCTCACCTTCTGGAAATCGTCGATGGTGAGCGGCACGCCGACCGCGCGCGCCATCGCCACGAGATGCAGCACGGCGTTGGTCGAGCCCCCGAGCACGATCACCAGCACCATGGCGTTCTCGAACGCGGCGCGGGTCATGATGTCGCGGGGTTTCAGGTCCAGTTCGAGGAGCCGGTAGATGGCCGCCCCCGCCTGGCGACACTCTTCCAGCTTGCGGGAATCCTCGGCCGGCGTGGAGGAACTGTAGGGCAGCGACATGCCCAGCGCTTCGATGGCCGCCGCCATCGTGTTGGCCGTATACATGCCCCCGCACGCGCCCGGGCCCGGACACGAGTGACGAATGATTTCCTGTCGCTGCTCCTCGGTGACCGCACCCGCGAGAAACTGCCCGTAGCTCTGGAACGCCGAGATGACGTCGAGCTTGTGGTTGCCGTCACCGTGCCCCGCGCGAATCGTGCCGCCGTAGACCATCAGCGACGGCCGGTTGAGCCGCCCCATCGCGATGACGCACCCCGGCATGTTCTTGTCGCACCCCGGCAGCGACACGTTCGCGTCGTACCACTGCGCCGCCATCACCGTCTCGATGGAATCGGCGATGAGGTCGCGCGATTGCAGCGAGTAGCTCATGCCGTCGGTGCCCATCGAAATCCCGTCGGACACGCCGATGGTGTTGAAACGCAGACCGACCATGCCGGCCGCCGCGACACCGTCCTTCACGGCGTCGGCCAGACCGAGCAGGTGCATGTTGCAGGGGTTGCCGTCGTACCAGACGCTGGCGATGCCGACCTGGGGCTTCCCCATGTCGGCCGCCGTCATGCCGGTGGCGTAGAGCATCGCCTGCGAGGCGCCCTGCGACTTGGGCTGGGTGATGCGCGAGCTGAACCTATTGAGCTGAGACATACCTCTGATCATGGATCGACACGGCACCCGGCGTCACCAAGGACGACAGGCGCCGTGCCTGGCCACGACAGCGCCTTACGGCAGCATCGCCGCGATGTTGCGCTTGGGCGAGAACCCCACGGGAATCCGGGCGATCTCCTTCATCGACTTGATGTCCACCACCGACACGTCATCGGAGACGGCGTTGGACACGTACGCCCGCGCGCCGTCCTGCGTGACCGCGAGCCATCCGGATCCCCGGCCGGCGAGTTCAGCCGTGCCGGTGAGCGCCAGGTCCGGCAGCGAGTATGAATAGAGCGACGTGTTCGTGCGGCTGACAACCACGAGCGTCTTGCCGTCCGGCGTGATGCCGATACCGTGCGAGACCTCGTTGCCGGCGGGGTACGGCTTCTTGCCCTCTGGAAGCGCCGGCAGAGTGATCCGCTTGATCTCCTTGTGCGTCGCGAAATCGATGACCGCGAAACCGTTGAAGGCGGTCAACTGCATGAAGACCCACTTGGTCGAGCCGTCCGGGTTGGTAGACATCGCCATGGGACGCACACCCAGATCCAGCCCGACCGTCCACGCAATCTTTTCCGTGGCGGTATCAATCACCGCGGCGCCCTTGCCCTGGATCGACCCCGCGATGACGTACTTGCCGTCGGGGGTGACATACGTGTTGTGGATGCCCATGTTGGTCGGAATCGTCTTGACCACCTCGAGTGCCACGGTGTCGATGACATCCACGGCGCCCGGCTGCGAGGCAATCGATACGTAGACCCGACGCCCGTCCTTTCCAATCGAGATGTTGTTGGGATGGCCGCTGAGCGGGATGCGCTTGAAGAGGCCCAGCGTCCTGCCGTCGATGACATCCAGCGTGCTGTAGCCCTCGTCGCTGACATAGATGCGGCTGCCGTCGGGGGCCGCCGCCGCGCCGTGATTCAACTCGATCCCCTCGATGGAGCCGACGATCTTGTTGGTGCCCGGATCGATGATGTCGATGTTGTCCCCGGCGAAGTTGGTCTGGATGATGCGGGGCTTGGTCGCGCCTGTGCCAGGCGCCGCCTTCGCGCCGAACACCCAGGCCTTGAGGACCTGCCATTCAGGATCGTCCTGCGACGCGAAGTGCTTGCCGCCGAGATGCGCGTAGTCCCCCCCGGCCGATTCGGCAAGCGGGTGGACGAGCAGTTTGCTCTTGATGCTGCCCGGCACGACGACTCTGGAGAACTCCTCGAAGTTCTTACGGGACTCTTCCTCGTTCCACGTCAGGGTCCCTGGCTGGAGGGCCGCCAGGTGCGGATGCAAGCGGCTGTCCGGGTCGCCGTGGCAGAGGACACAGCGGGTGTGTCCGTGCCGGGGGGCCAGGAAGATAGGCTGGACCTTCGTCCGGAAGAACTCGAAGTCCAGTTCGGATGACGAGGGTGACTGGGCAGCGGCCTGCCGACCCAGCAACCCGAACACGATCAGCGCCCATGAAGCCACTGTCTTGCGCACGGTTTTTCTCCCAAAAAAAAGACTCCTGCCACCAAGGGTGACAGGAGTCATTGGCCCCCCAACGGGAGGCGGATACGGGCGGACTCCACCGCAACGAAATGAACTTCGATGATACGCAGCCGTTCGCCAGCGTGTCAATTGGACCGGCGGGCAACGGTTTCCATATGCGATGGACCGCGCCGCGGTCCGGCCGTTTATCTCGGCGGGTCGATGTCGCACGGAGCAGGACGCCACTTCGACGCGTCGGGCTCCTGCCGGAACGACGAGCTCGTGATGAACGGTTCGGTCAGGTACTTCGGGTCGTCCACGACGCTGGTCACCGTGAACCACTCACCGCCGTCTGGCTCGGAATGGCGATTGAAATATTCGGTTACCACCGCGTCCTCGCTGTACGGCACGCCGTTCTTCCGTAGGTAACCCGCGCGCAACCGCGTCGTGACGACTTTCAGGTTGCCGCCGGCCGACGACCCGGTCGGAACGCCGCGCAGGAGGAGCCCGGACGACTGCCGCTGCTTCGCCCATTCGGCGACCGACCACCCTTGCCATCCGCGCGCGCCTGCCGCCACTGGCGCAGGCGACGCACCAGAGACACCGAAGTGGAACAGCCGCTGCTGCCGGCCCGCATCCGACTCGACCACGAGCGTCGCCTCGTCCTGCCACGTGATGTGTACCCGCAGCGGGAGTCGGAGCAGCGCCCCGGCGCCGAACGCCCGGCACAGGCTTCCGTTCGCTTTGTCGCGCGCCAGGTCCCAGGCATCCGCCACCTTGCGCCCCTCGGGATTGAGCGGCACGCTGGCGTAGTCGCCCTTGGCCGGCGTCACCATCCGCCAGCGCCAGTCCTCGGTCACCACCGACACCCAATAGCCGGTCAAGTCGATCGGCGCGCTGGCCCGTGCCGTCGGGGGCGGCGGGGCCGACGGTGGCGGCTGTGCCGCGACTGTCGCCACCGTCGCGACGGCGGCCCACACGAGCCCGGCCGCGACGGCCCCGCCCAGTGGCCGCCACGTCATCGCGGGGCGCCTCCAGATGGCGGCGCCGCGGGCGAGCCCGTGAGGCTACGGGAGGCCGTAAGACTGCGATAGACCGCCGCCACGAACATGTCGCCGCTGTAATCCGGCGTGCCGTACACCCCGTCGTAGTCGAACGTGGGCGCCGCGGCCTGAGCCTGCGCCAGCGTCAGGCCCTTGGTGACCAGTGCCCGGACGCGGTCCCGGACGATGGTGACCATGTCGCGGTAATCGCTGACGTCGGCCTCGTCGCAGAGGCGGCCGTGTCCGGGAATGACCATCGTGCCGCCCTCCTGGTTCCACGCCGGCACCGTCAGCTCGAGGATGTGATTCAGGCCGGCGACGAGCCCATCGATCGTGCCGCCCTCGTCGATATCGATGGCCGGATACCGCTGCGGCGTGAAGACATCGCCCGCCACGACGACGTCCGAATGCCGGAACACGACCAGGCTGTCGCCGTCGGTATGCGCGGCCGGCTGGTGCAGGACCTGCACCGCTTCGCCGTTGAAGAACAGATCCTTCGACCGGACGAAGTAGCTGTCGGTCGGCCGTCCCTGTTCTGGCACGACATCCGGCCCCGCGTCCGCGCCCATGCGCCGCAGCGCGCGCTCGAACGTCAAGATCGAGGCGCCGTCGCCTCCGCGTGTGTTGCCGCTCGAGATGTAGCGGCCAGCCTTCGCGACCGCGACGTTGCCGCCCGTGTGGTCCGGGTGGCTGTGCGTGTTGACGATCCAGCGAATGGGCTTGTCCGACAGGCCGCGAATCGCAGCGACGAGATTGGCCGAGGCGCCGGCTACCAGTGAATCGACGACCAGGACGCCGTCGTCGCCAATCTGGACCGCGGCGTTGCCGCCCGGGCCGACGGCCATGTAGACGTTGCGCTGGACCGGCCACACCGCGACCGCATTGGGGTCCGTCTTCGATTGCGCGCGGGCCACCGCGCCGAGTCCGACGCACGCGATCGTGACGAGCAGCCGCGCCGTAAGGGGCCGCCTCATTTCGTCGCCGCAGGCAGCGTCCCTAGCTTCAGCATGTACTCCGGGTACATCGTCTCCGCCCCGCCACGCGCCGCCTCGAGCGGCAGATGGTGCTTGGCCGCCCACTCGCCGAGAAATGGATTCGTCCCGGGCAGATAGGTCGGGATGACGCCGTCGGGTCGATCGACTTCCACCTCGACCGAGCAGGGAAAGGGGGGAATCTGATATCCAGGGTCGAAGACGAAGTTCCGGCTCTTGATGTACGGCTCCGTGAGATACACCGGATCGGTC
>JBEQUD010000475.1:0-12310 GCA_040349235.1 Acidobacteriota bacterium | reverse complement strand
CCGCGTGGAAGCGCAGGGCTCGCACGGCTACCGGCCGACCGACAAGCGCATTGCCGAACTGGCCGACGAGTGGGCATTTGCCGCGGCGGCCCTGGGCATGACGGCCCCACCGCCGTCCTAGTGGCCCGCGCCGCACCGATTGACGCGCTCGTGGTCATCGCCGCGAGTGGATGGTAGAGGGAGGTCCTATGAAGGTTGGCATTCTCGGGTCAGGTGCGGTCGCCGAAACGCTGGCGGCTGGGTTTCTCAAGTACGGCCACTCGGTGATGTTGGGGACGCGGCGCCCCGAGAAGCTCGCTCCGTGGGCCGCGCAACACGCGCCGGCGACGGTCGGTACGGTCGCGGACGCCGCGGCCTTTGGCGAGCTGCTCGTCCTCGCGGTCAAGGGCACGGGGGCGCTCGACGCGCTGACAGCCGCTGGCGCCGCGAACCTCGCCGGCAAGACGGTCATCGATGCGACCAATCCCATTGCCGACGCGCCGCCGGTGGACGGCGTGCTGAAGTACTTCACCAGCCTGGACGAGTCGCTGCTGGAGCGCCTGCAGCAGGCGTTCCCAGACGCCCGCTTGGTGAAGGCGTTCAACTCGGTCGGCAGCGCCTGCATGGTCAACCCGCACTTCGAGGCCGGCCGGCCCACGATGTTCATCTGCGGGAACGACGAGGGGGCCAAGGCCACGGTGGCCGGTGTGCTCGATGCGTTCGGCTGGGACGCGGCCGACATGGGCCGGGCCGCGGCCGCGCGCGCCATCGAGCCGCTCTGCATGCTCTGGTGCATCCCGGGCTTCCTGCACCAGGACTGGGTGCACGCGTTCAAGCTTCTGCGCTAGGCGTCACCACGCGCGATTCGATGCGGCGGTCGGGCACGAGCCACATCAGCGCGACCGCGACATACAGCGCGTCGGCAATCCAGTGGCTGACGAACGCAAGGGGAATCGCGGCCAGGTAGATCCAGACCGACACCTGGCCTTTGATGTCCCGGCCGATCGCCTCGGCTATCCTCGACTGCGGGCCTTCCTCGCGCAGGATGGCCTTGACGAGGACGTAGTACGCGGTGCCCGCGCAGAGGAGCACGCCGCCGTAGATGGCGGTCGGCAGGGCGGCGGTCCCGTTGGTCCCCATCCAGCCCGTCAAGGGCGTGATGAGCGACAGCCAGAACAGGAGATGCAGGTTGGCCCAGAGGACGGCGCCGTTCACCCGCTGGACGGCGTGGAACAGGTGGTGGTGGTTGGTCCAATAGATGCCGAGCATCACGAAGCTGAGGGCGTAAGTGAGGAACACAGGCAGCAGCGGCCGGAGCGCCTCGAGGTTCGCGCCGTCCGGAATCTTCAGTTCGAGCACCATCAGCGTAATCAGGATCGCAATGACGCCGTCGCTGAAGGCTTCGAGTCGGGCTTTGCTCATGGGGTGGTCCGGCCTCTCGAGGGGCTGGCCTTGCGAGGGGGCCAGCCGCTCGAGGGATAGTGTAGCCGAGCGGCCGTTTGTCATCGCCGGCGTGTGGGGCCACAATGCTCGCGGAGACCGAGACCGATGATGAGCGCGGTCCTGCAGTCGGAGTTCGGCGAGATCGACATCTACCTGTTCGACCAGTTTCTGAAGGGCCGGTTTGACGGCTGCCGCACGGTGCTCGACGCCGGCTGCGGCGATGGCCGCAATCTCGTATATCTGCTCCGGCGCGGCCTCACGTGCTTCGGCATCGACCGGGATGCTCGCGCTATCGACCATGTGCGGGCGCTCGCCGCCCGCCTCGTGCCCGGGGCGCCCGACGAGCGCTTCCAGGTGGGCGAACTGGACCATCTTCCCTGGGCCGGTGGCACCATGGACGCGGTCGTCGCGAGCGCCGTCCTGCACTTTGCCGCGGACGCCGATCACTTCTCGCGCATGCTCCTCGAACTATGGCGCGTCGTCGCCCCAGGGGGGCTGCTCTTCGCACGCCTGGCCTCCACGATCGGCTTGGACGGGTTCGCCGGGATGGAAGCCGGGCGGCAGGTGCGCCTCCCGGACGGCAGCGACCGCTTCGTCGTGGACGAGGCCATGCTCCTCGAGTGGACGGCGCGCCTCGGGGGGCGTCTCCTGGACCCTATCAAGACGACGAATGTCCAGCAGCAGCGGTGCATGACGACGTGGTGCGTGGGGAAGCCGACTGGTGCGAGGGAAGGCGGACCGGCGTGGCGCTGACCGCGACCATCTACAACATCGACATCGACCTGGCCGATGCCGACCGGCAGGTCTACGAGTCGCTGGCGCTGCGCGTGGCGCGCCACCCGTCCGAGTCGGAGGAGTACCTCGTCGCCCGGATTCTCGCCTACGGAATGGAGTTTTCCGAGGGGATTTCGTTCTCAGCGGGGTTGTCCGACCCGGATGGCCCCGCGATAGCCATCCGCGACCTGACCGGGGTGCTCACCTCCTGGATTGACATCGGGACGCCCGAGGCGGCGCGTCTCCACAGGGCCGCGAAGGCGGCGCCGCGCGTGGCCGTCTACACCCACAAGGACCCCGAGCAGTGGATGGCCCGTCTCGCCGGCGAGCGCATCCACCGGGCCGAGGAGATGGAGTTGTATGCCATCGACCGCCGTCTCATAGGCGCGGTGGCGGCCCGTCTCGAGCGGCGCATGGCCTTCGCCCTCGCGGTCAGCGAGCGGGAACTCTACGTCTCGATCGGCGCCGAGACGCTCGTCGGCGCCGTCACCCGGCGCCCGATCGGGCGGTAGCCGAGGCGCGGCGCCCGCGAAAGGGGCGGTACCGCCCTGGGAAATTCCGCTGTTTTCCCTCTCAAAACCGCGTGCAAAAAGCGCAGCTTGTGGTACTCTGCGCTTGGCGCACTGGAGCTGCCGAGGAGACGACGTGGCAAAAAAAGCGAAAAAGAAATCCGCCCGGAAACCGAGCGCGGCGTTCATGAAGCCGATGACGCCAAGCGCAGAACTCAGCGAAGTGGTCGGCGCAAAGCCGCTGCCGCGGACTGAGGTGACCAAGAAGTTGTGGGCGTACATCAAGAAGAACGGCCTGCAGGACAAGAAGAACAAGCGGAACATCAATGCGGACGACGCCTTGAAGAAGGTGTTCAAGGGCAAGGCCGTCGTCAACATGTTCGAGATGACGAAACTCGTCAGCAAGCACCTCAAGTAAGCGCGCCGACGACCGCCGTTTGAGTCTTGGCCTCTTGTGCCGTGCATCGCACGGTGCAAGAGGCCAGTTTCATTTATGACCGAACCACCGATCCACGCGCTTCGTATCGACCCTGCGACCGAGGCGGACGTGCCCACGATGCGCGCCGAATAACCGTTACAGACTGTTCACTACAGGCTGTCCACCGCTTCGAGCACGGCTTCGGCGTGGCCGTCCACCTTGACGTTGTTCCACCGCCGGGCCACCTTGCCGTCCCGGTCGATGAGGTATGTCGTGCGGGCGATGCCCATGTAGGTCTTGCCGTAGTTCTTCTTCTCCTGCCAGACGCCGTACTTGTCGGCCACGACGTGATCGGGATCGGCGAGCAGCGGGAACGTGAGCTTGTATTTCTCCGCGAAGCGCGCCTTGCTCGCCTCGTCGAGGACGCTGACGCCGAGCACGGCGGCCTTGCTCGTCTTGAACTTCGGCAGATGGTCCTCGAACGCGCACGCTTCGCGCGTGCAGCCGGGCGTGTCGTCCTTGGGATAAAAATACAAGATGACGGGGCGGCCCTCGTAGTCCGAGAGGCGCTGGGACGTGCCGTGCTGGTCTTTCAGGGTGAACGCCGGGGCTTTCTTGCCCGGCTCGATGAGTGGCATGGGTGGCGGCTCCTTCCGACCGTATTATCCCTACAATCGTTGTAACATCGAGCCATCATGATCAAGCACATCGTGTTCTGGCGCCTGAAGAATCGAGACGACGCGGCGACCCGCGAGCAGGACGCCCACGCCATCAAGGCGAAGATCGAGGGCCTGCGCGGCCGGATTCCGGGGCTCCTCCACATCGAGGCCGGCATCGATTTCAGCCAGTCCGACACGTCGTCCGATATCGTCCTCTACTCGGAGTTCGAATCCCGCGCGGCGCTCGACGGCTACCAGGACCACCCGGCCCACCAGGAAATCGTCGCGTTCATCGGCGCCCGCCGCAGCGAACGACGCCTGGTCGATTACGAGGTCTGAGATGGGCCACCCTCTGCCGCCCGACACGTTCCTGCTGGGCGGCGATCTGCCCGTGCACCGTCTGGGGTTCGGCGCCATGCGGATTACCGGTGCAGGCGTCTGGGGCCCACCCGCGAACCCGGCGGCCACGATCGCGGTGCTCCGTCGGGCGGTGGAGCTCGGTGTCACCTTCATCGACACGGCCGAGTCGTATGGGCCCGAGGTCAGCGAGACGCTGATCGCGGAGGCCCTCCATCCGTATCCCGCTGGCGTGGTCGTGGCCACGAAGGGGGGCTTCGATCGTCCGGGGCCAGGGCAGTGGACGATCAACTGCCGTCCCGCCCGGTTACGGCAGGAGCTCGACGGCAGCCTGAAGCGATTGAAGGTCGATCGCATCGATCTCTATCAGCTGCACCGCATCGACCCGGCCGTCCCCGAAGCCGACCAGTTCGGCACGCTGCGGGCGTTCCAGCAGGAGGGCAAGGTCCGGCACGTCGGGCTGTCGGAGGTCTCGGTCGATGAGATTGAACGCGCCCGGCAGGTGTTGCCCATTGTGTCCGTGCAGAACCGGTACAACTTCGTGGACCGCTATTCCGAAGCGGTCCTCGACTACTGCGAGCGGGAAGGCCTGGCGTTCATTCCCTGGTACCCGCTGCTCGTCGGCAAGCTGGGCCACGGGAACACGGCGCTGGGGCGCGTGGCCCGCGACCTCCGCGCCACGCCCGCGCAGGTCGCGCTCGCGTGGCTGCTGCACCGCTCGCCGGTCCTGCTGCCGATTCCCGGCACATCCAGCCTCGCGCACCTCGAAGAAAACGTCGCCGCTGCCCGCCTCGCGTTGTCGGCGGAACAATGGGCCAGCCTCGCCTGACGCCGCGGCAGCGTCGGTCGCCCGTGCGCGTGAAAGTTCTGACGGCCGCGCTCGTGGCGGCGTTCTGCGCGGCCCCGCACGTCGCCGTGCAGACCGCGCCGGGGCTGCCGGGTCGGCTCTCCAATGAGGAATTCTGGCAGCTCTCCTCGGACCTGTCCGAGGCCGACGGCACGTTCCAGTCGGACAATCTCCTGTCGAACGAGTCGGGGTACGAGCACGTCGTTCCGGACTTGCTCAAGACGATCAAGCCGGGTCGGGTCTATCTCGGCGTCGGCCCCGAGCAGAACTTCACCTATATCGCCGCCACGGCACCGGCGATGGCGTTCATTGTCGATATCCGCCGCGGCAACCTCGACCTGCAGTTGATGTACAAGGCGCTCTTCGAGCTCTCGGCGGACAGGGCCGAGTTCGTGTCCCGCTTGTTCTCCAGGGCGAGGCCCGAGGGGCTGACCGCCACATCGAGCGTGGACGACATCTTCAGCGCGTTCGCCTCCACGCCGCCGAGCGAACTGCTGTTCGTGCGGAACTTCCAAGCTATCCGTGACCAGCTGACGAAGACCCACGAGTTCGCGCTCTCGCGCGGGGATATCCGCGGCATCGAATACGTCTACGACGCGTTTCGCAACTACGGACCGGCCCTCCGCTATTCCTCGACGGGCAGCTTCGGCAATCCATTTCAGCCCACCTACGCGGACCTGATGAAGGCGACGGACCAGGACGGCGTCGCGCGCGGCTATCTCGCCAGCGAGCAGAGCTTCCACGTCGTGAAGAGCCTCGAGGAGCGCAACATGCTGGTGCCGGTCGTCGGCAACTTCGCCGGCCCCAAGGCCCTGCGCGCGGTCGGCGCGTTCCTCAAGGAGCGAGGCGCGGTGGTGTCAGCGTTCTACCTGTCGAACGTCGAACAATACCTGCGCCAGGACATGGCCTGGCGCACCTTCTGTGCGAGCGTGGCGACGCTGCCCACGGACGCCGCGAGCACGTTCATTCGCTCGGTGCGGCGTGTGGGCGATGGCCGGCCCGGGTCCGGGCTCGCGTCCGAGCTGGCGCCCATTGCCACCGACGTCCAGGACTGCGGTCGCTGACATGGGGCTGTTGCTGCTGCTGTTTGCCGGAAGCGGGTGTGCCGCGCTCATCTACGAGATCGTCTGGTTCCAGCTCCTGCAGCTGGTGATCGGCTCGTCGGCCGTGTCGCTCGGCGTGCTGCTCGGGTCGTTCATGGGCGGCATGTGCCTGGGCAGCCTCCTGCTTCCGCGCCTGTTGTCCGCACGGTGGCACCCGCTGCGGGTCTATGCCGCGCTCGAAGGCGCGATCGCGCTCGTCGGCCTGCTCCTCTTGTGGGGGATGCCGCTCGTCGGGCACGTCTACACCGCGTGGGCGGGGCCCGGCGCGGCCGGACTCTTCGTGCGCGGGCTGGTGGCTGCGCTGTGCCTCTTGCCGCCGACGCTGTTGATGGGTGCCACCTTGCCGGCGGTCGCGCGCTGGGTCGAGAGCACGCCCAAGGGCGTGTCGTGGCTCGGCTATTTCTACGGGGGCAATATCGCGGGCGCTGTCGCCGGAAGCCTTCTCGCCGGCTTCTATCTGCTGCGCGTCTTCGATGTCTCCGTGGCCACATATGTCGCCGTGGGGCTCAACCTGCTCGTGGCAGCCGGCGCGGTGGGCCTCGCGCGGCTCGTGCCCGCCGGCGCCACGGTGCGGGTGGGCGTCGAGCCCGTGCGCGCGCCAGGTGCCTGGGCCATCTACCTCGCGATCGGCATCTCCGGCGCCACGGCGCTCGCGGCGGAAGTCATCTGGACGCGGATGTTGTCGCTGCTGCTTGGCGCGACGGTCTACACGTTCTCGCTGATTCTCGCGGTCTTTCTCGTCGGCCTCGGGGTCGGGAGCGCCGGTGGCGCCGCCCTCGGAAGGAACATCCCGCGCCCGCGCATCGCGCTGGCCGTGTGCCAGTGGCTGCTCTGTGCGGCGATCGCCTGGACGGCCTGGATGGTGGCTAGCTCGTTGCCGTACTGGCCGATCAACCCGTCCATCTCGTCGAGCCCGTGGCTCACGCTGCAGCTGGACCTTGTGCGGTGCCTGTGGGCCGTGCTGCCGGCGGCGATGCTCTGGGGGGCGAGTTTCCCGCTCGCGCTCGCTTCGCTCGCCACGCCCGGACAGGATTCGGCGCGTCTGGTGGGCGGCGTCTACGCGGCGAACACCCTGGGCGCGATTGTCGGATCGCTCTCGGCCAGCCTGCTGCTCGTCGCGTGGGTTGGCAGCCAGCATGCCCAGCAGCTGCTCGTCGTGCTGTCCCTTGCCGCGGCATGGCTGGCGATGATGGGCGCGGAGGGCGAGACGCCGCGTGTGCGGATCGGTGCCGCGGGTCTGGCGGGCCTTGCCGTCGCGGCCGGCGCAGCCGTGCTATTCGCCCGCAGCGTACCCAACGTGCCCGGTGACCTCATCGCCTACGGGCGCAATACGGCCACCCGGTACGGCGAAGGCAATCTTATCTACACGGGCGAGGGCCTCACGGCATCGGTCGCAGTTTCGCGGCTGGCCAGCGGCGTCCTCAACTACCATAACGCGGGGAAGATTCAGGCCTCGAGCGAACCCCAGGACATGCGGCTCCAGCGGATGCTCGGCCATCTGACGACACTCGTCACCCACCCAAAGAGCGTGGTCGTGATCGGCTGCGGCGCGGGCGTCACCGCGGGCGCGGTCTCGATCGATCCGGGTGTCGAAACCGAGACCATCGCCGAAATCGAACCGCTGGTTCCGCGCGTCGTCTCCACGTACTTCGCGGAGCAGAACTTCGACGTCGTCCGCAATCCGAAGGTGCACGTGCAGATTGACGACGGCCGGCACTACGTCGTCACGCTCAAGGGCCGGTTCGATGCGCTGACCTCAGACCCGCTCGACCCCTGGGTGAAAGGCGCGGCGATGCTCTACACGCGCGAGTTCTTCGAGAGCGTCAAGGCGCACCTGAACCCCGGCGGCGTCGTCACGCTGTTCGTGCAGCTCTACGAGAGCAATACCGCCGCGGTGAAGAGCGAGATCGGTACCTTCATGGAGGCCTTTCCGAACGGGATGGTCTTCGGCAACACCAACAACGGCGTCGGCTACGACCTCGTGCTCTTCGGCCAGGTGGGCCCCACGACCATCGACCTCGACGCCATCACGGCGCGTCTCGCGCGGCCCGAGTACGCACCGGTCGCCCGGTCGTTGCGCGAGATCGGATTCGGGTCGGCGGTTGCGCTGTTTTCGACCTATGCGGGAAGTGCCGAAGACCTGCGCCCGTGGCTGGCGGATGCCTCCATCAATCGCGATCGCAACCTCCGCTTGCAGTATCTGGCCGGGCTCGGCCTCAATTTGTACCAGAGCGGTCCCATCTACACGCAGATGCTCGGGTATCGCCGGCTGCCGCTACATCTGTTTACGGGCTCGGCGGCGCTCCAGGCCGCCGTCCTCACGGGGATCGACGGGCCGGGGCAATAAGAGGTGACGATGGCTTCTCCGATTCTCGGCTTGCATCACGTGACGGCGACGGTAGACGACGCGCAGGCGGATCTCGATTTCTGCGCCGTGGCGCTCGGCCTGCGCCTCGTGAAGAAGACCGTCAACTTCGACAACCACCATGTCTTCCACTTCTACTACGGCGACGCGCACGGCACGCCCGGCACGCTGTGGACGACGTTTCCTTACAAGGGACACGGGGTACCCCTTGGAAGGAAAGGCGCGGGCCAGGTCGTCGTCACCTCGTTTTCCGTCCCTCACGGCTCGCTCGACGCCTGGACGTCGCGGCTGCGCGCCCGCGGCATGATGGTGGCCGACGTCGCGCCGCGATTCGGCGACGCCGGAATTGCCGTCTCGGATGCCTCGGGACTCGCCTTCGAGCTCGTTGCTGGCGACGATCCGCGGACGCCGTGGATCGCCGCTGGGGCCGACGCCGTGGACGCGTCGGCGGCAATCCGCGGCTTGCACAGCGTCACGATGGCCGTCCGGTCACCCGCACAGACCCTGGCGTTGATGACCGGCCTCCTCGGCTACACCGTCATCGACGAGATGGAGGGGCGCATCCGGGTGGCCGTCAATGGGACAGGCGCGGGGCACCTCATCGACATCGTGCACGACGAACACGCCGCCCCGGCGATGAACGGCCTGGGGACGGTGCACCACGTGGCGATGGCGGTCGCGACGGACGACGAGCAGCTGCGGCTGCGCGACGAACTGATCCGGTGGGGCTGCCGCGTGACCGAGGTGCGGGACCGCTGCTACTTCCGCTCCATCTACTTCCGCGAGCCCGGCGGCGTCCTCTTCGAGGCGGCAACGATGCTCCCCGGGTTCCTCGTGGACGAACCGCTCGAGGACCTGGGGCGCGGCCTCAAGTTGCCGCCGTGGGAAGAGCCGCACCGCGTCGCGATCGAGGCGGGGCTCCCGCGCGTCGATACCCACATCTGAGACGTGAGGGTCGTCAGCCGATTCGCGCCGGCGCCGAGCGGCCACCTGCACCTCGGTCACGTCGTCAACGCGATCTACGTGTGGGGCGTGACGCGTGCGCTCGGCGGGCGCGTGCTCCTGCGCGTCGAGGACCACGATCGCCGCCGGAGTCGTCCCGACTACGAGGCCTCGATTCTGGCGGACCTGGCGTGGCTCGGCTTCGTGCCCGACGAGGGGCCCGTACGCCAGAGCGAACGCACGTCGATCTACGATGCGGCGCTGGCCGATCTCGACGGGCGCGACCTCGTGTACGCCTGCCGCTGCTCGCGGTCGGACATTGCCGCGCAGGCGGAGGACGGTGGGCGAGGGGCCGACGCCGAGATCGAGCGTCGGTACCCGGGAATCTGCGCGGGGCTCGGGTTGGCCGACGGGCCGGGACGCGGCATGCGCGTGCGGCTCGCGGCCGGTGCCGAACACTTCGATGACTGGTGCCACGGTCCCCGGGAGCAGCGGCCCTACGACCAGTGCGGCGACCTGCTGGCGCGCGACCGAGACGGGCACTGGACGTATCAGTTCGCGGCCGCCGTTGACGACCTCGCGCAAGGCGTGACGCTCGTCATCCGCGGCGACGACCTGCTGCCGTCAACGGGGCGTCAGATCCAGCTCGCGCGGATGCTCGGCCGTCCCGACCCCGCGGCGTTCCTGCACCACCCGTTGATCATGAAAAGTTCTACACAGAAGCTGAGCAAGTCCGACGGGGACAGCGGCGTCCGCGACCTGCGCGCACAGGGCTGGCGGCCCGGGCAGGTGATTGGCCAGGCCGCGGCGTTGGTCGGGTTGATCGAGCACCCGGGCGACATGACGGCAGACGCGACCGCCGGACTGTTCGACGCGTACACGCGACGGTACGCCTGAACCATCGCGTCGAGGTTGTGGCGTTCCACGCGGCGACCGAATGTCCTGTCAGCGCATTCGACGCCGATGTTCGGCGCATCGGTCGTACCGGTCGGCCGCGTCCTGTCGCGCGCCGGGAAGGCGCCCTCCGCTCGTGGTGATTCGATCGACACGGATCATGCAGACCCGAGTCGGCGCGAGGAATCGCTGTCCGCGCTCAGGGTGACGTCGGTTGGGAAGCATGGCCTATTCGCCTAGTCGGTCGAAACAAAGATCCACCTTGAGGGGATTATGGTCGCTGGTCTTTCGCCACCGGTCGCCGTCAAGGACTTCAACGCGCCTGATGCTTGCGCTCCAGCTGACGGGCACGAAACAGAAGTCGATGTGCCACGGTTCTGAAGAATTGAAGCGGTGACGGTAGGTCGAGTGTGTCTCGTGGCCGTGCTCGACGCCATGGAAGGCATGGTAGGCACTGACGAGGCGGAGGTCAGCAAACGCGGCTAGCATGCGCGTGTGGGCCATCGCAGGCGAGCGCTTTCCACCGAGGTTTGTGCCGCTGTTGAAATCGCCCATGACGACGGCCGGCCCTGCGCGGAGGATGTCGTCGTAGGCGTCCAGCGTGCGCATCACATCGTCAACGTAGTGCGGTCCCTGCGACCACAGGCCAAAGGCGCTGAAAGACGTGGGGCCCACCACGGCAGCGGCAACAACGGCCCGGCCGCTTTCCGGCCGAGGTTCCAGCGCTGAGACGTGGTAGATGTTACGCGGTGCGCCAAGCGCAATGCCTTTGCTCGCGTTGACTCGGTGGTTGATGAATTGGCCCGACAACGGGAGCGACACGTCGGGGCGGCATTCCTGCAGGAACACAAGGTCAGGGGCGTGCGGCGCCAACTCAGCGAGCCGCTGCGGCAAGGAGCCGCTTCGGCAGTTCCAGGCCACGAGGCAAAGGTCGGACATCGCCTGAGAGCGTAACTCAGATTGCGCGGCCGATTGCCCGATGGACAACGTGCCGCGAGGCAACACACAGATGCGGTCCGCTGTCGTCCTGCCTCAGTAGTCGCGCACTCCCTATTTCTAGGTATTGCCAGCCACGTCGATTGAGATCCGTCAAGCGGGTAAGTATTTTCTTGCGATTCCATCAGGATTCTCTGCTAGCATCCGCGCGTTACATTTGTGTTGGAGTTCGAAGCAGTTCGACAATCCCCGGCTCGTCTACTTCCAAGGAGACAACATTGACGCGAATACTGCGCATCGTTTCGTTGGCTCTCCTCGCGGCGGTACTCCTCCCCGCGGCCGTTCATGCTCAGGCTTCGATTGCCGGGAGCGTCAAGGACAGTTCCGGCGCAATCCTCCCGGGCGCGACGGTCGAAGTCGCCAGCCCAGCCCTGATTGAAAAGGTTCGCAGCGCGACAAGTGACAGCAACGGTCGCTATCAAATCGTCGATCTGCGGCCTGGCGAATACTCCGTCACCTTTACCCTGACGGGGTTCTCGTCCGTCAAGCGCGAAGGCGTCAGCCTCTCTGGTGCGCAGACGCTGACGCTCGATGCCGAACTCCGCGTCGGCAGCCTCACCGAGACGGTCACCGTCACGGGCGAGTCGGCGATCCTCGACGTGCAGAGCGCGACGCGCGAGACGGTGCTGAACCGGGAAGTGGTGCAGGCGCTGCCGACTGGCCGCAACTACTACGCGCTCGGCGGGGTTATCACGGGCATCAACGTGACCAGCAACAGCGGCGTGGATGTCGGCGGCAGTCTCGGCGACACGATGGCGAGCCTCATGGCCCACGGCAGCCGGGCCGGTGACCAGCGCATCACGAACAACGGCATCAACGTCTCGACGTTGGAGTCCGGCGGGAACTCCGGCGGTGCAACTCCGGACGTCAGCGCGGCCCAGGAAGTGACGGTCGATACGTCGGCCGTATCAGCCGACCAACCCACGGGCGGCGTCCGCGTCAACATGATCCCCCGCGATGGCGGCAACCGCTTCGCGAGTTCCAGCTTCTTCACGTTCACGACGGAATCGTTCGAAGGTTCGAA
>JBEQUD010000461.1:0-3345 GCA_040349235.1 Acidobacteriota bacterium | reverse complement strand
CCTGACGAGTTCCTCGCCACGACGTATCCCCGGCTCTACGCCGGCGCGCGGCATACCGTGGTCGCACCGGGCGCGACGATCGCCATCCCCGGATTGCACGTGACCATCGTGGCGGCCGCCGGCAAGACGATCGCGACGCCCCTGGCGGGGGCTGGGGCTGCCAACCCCTACTGTCGCGATTTCTCAGCCGGTGCCGTCAACACCGAGGATCCCATGTCGGTGGGGACGTCTGTCGTGTTCGGGCGCTTTCGTACCCTGCATCTCGGCGACCTGACTAAGCGGAAGGAATTCGAGTTGATGTGTCCGGCCAACCGCATTGGCGCGGTTGATGTCCTGTTGGGGCTCCACCACGGTGTGGACAGCTCGAATTCCGACGTGCTCGTACACGCGGCGCGTCCCCGCGTGGCCATCATGAACAACGGCACCCGCAAGGGCGGCGCCCCCGACGTCATGAAGACGCTGCACACCTCGCCTGGCCTCGAGGACGTCTGGCAGATGCACTTCTCCGAGCTGAGCGGGCAGGAATACACGGCGCCGGGGCTGTTCGTCGCGAACTTCACCGACGAGCCGTTCGCGGCGATGCCGCTGGCCCCGATGCCTGCGCCCCAGCCGGGCGCCGCTGCGCCACCGGCACCGGTGCACAACGGGACGGCGTACTGGATCAAGGTGTCGGCGAGGGCGGATGGGTCGTTCACTGTCACCAATGGGCGCAACGGTTTCAGCAAGACCTACGCGGCCCGGCGCAGGCCGGGGGCCTGAGTCGTCGGCGGCCGCGGCCCGGACAAGCGGCGTATGATACGCGGGTCTACAGGCCGTTGGTGGCGCGACGACAATCGGACGTGAGAGGAGCGCGGCTTGATAGGTGGGATGTTGCAGGGCCGCCGGGCCAGGACGGTGCTGGTCGGCGTGGTGTTTCTCGGCGGGATCATCGGCGTGTTCCAGCAGCACGCCCACGGGCAGAAGGACGCGGCGGCGGTCACGCCGGCGGACTACCTGCACTGGCGTGCGACGCTGAAGAATTGGGGTCGGTGGGGACCGACCGACCAGAAGGGGACCGCCAACCTCATCACGCCCGCGAAGGTGCTGAACGCCGTCAGGCTGGTGAAGTCGGGGCTCGTGGTCTCGATGGCGCACGCCGTCGTCCAGGCCCCGGCGGCCGATGTCGATAGTGCCCGGGTGTTCCATCGGACGACCATCAGCCTCTCCGACACCGGGACGATGGACAACTATCAGGTCAGCTATCACGGGTTCGCGCTCGCGCATACCGACGCCTTCTGCCATTTCTTCTTCGACGGGCAGATGTACAACGGCTACCCGGTCAAGGACAACATTTCGCCGGAAGCCGGCTGCAAACAGGGCGACATCATGGCCCGTCGGGACGGCATCGTCACGCGCGCGGTCCTGTACGACATGCCGCAGCTGAAAGGCGTGGACTGGATCGAGCCGGGCACGCCGATCGCGCGCGCGGACCTCGAGGCGTGGGAGCGCAAGTCGGGCGTCAAGGTGGGCCCCGGCGACGTCATCCTGCTGTACGTCGGGCGATGGAAGCGCCGCGCGGCCGTCGGCCCGCACATGGGCATCGTGGCGGGCTACTACGCCGACACGATTCCGTTCTTCAAGGAACGCGACATCGCGTTCGCGGGCCACGACTTCAACATCGACTGGAGCCCCAGGCCCGGGTGGGGCCCCGAGCAGGGCATTCCTGGCAATCCCATCCATCAGGCGCTGCTCAACTGGCTCGGCGCGGGCATCGTCGAGAACCTCGACCTCGAGCAGGTCGTCGAGACGGCGCGCCGCCTGAAGCGCTACGAGTTCATGATGACGTTCGCGCCGATTCCGGTCGAGGGCGGGACGGGCTCGCCCTTGAACCCGCTGGCCGTCTTCTAGGAGGCTCGTGTGCCGCGACTGTCAGGGTGGATCGTCGCGGGAACGCTGGTGCTGGCGGGGCTCTCGCGGGCGCGCGCCGCGGGGCCGGCGTTCGTGGAACTCACGTGGATGTCGGTGGCGAATGTCCACTTCGCGATCGGGGATCTCCGGATCCTCGCCGACGGCTACATCACGCGCGTGCCACGGGAGTCGTTCTTCGGCGGGGGCGGCGGCCTGGCCCAAACGCATCAGGCGTTCAAGCCCAACGTCGCCGCCGTCACACGCGTGCTGACCGCGCTTGGCGGGCCGTCCAGTGTCAACCTGCTCCTGACCGGCCACAGCCATTTCGACCACTCGTTCGACACCGCCACCTGGGCATCGCTGACCGGCGCGCGCATCATCGGCGCGAAGACGACGTGCCTGCAGGCCCTGGCCGAACACATTCCCGAGGCGCGCTGCACCGCGGTCTACGGAGGCGAGCGCATGCGGCTCGCCGACGGCGTCGCCGTCCGCGTCGTGCGCTGGAACCACAGCGGCGACCCGGCGACCAATCCCGAACAGCACAACCCCGTCGAGCTCCGGGCGGTGCCGCAGCCCGACTCGGCCACTGGGGGCCTGCATGCCGGCGTCGCCGAGGATTTTCCGAACGGCGGCGGCGCGCGCGGGTTTCTTTTCGTGGTCGATGGGCCGGCCGGGCGCTTCAGCTGGTTCTACCAGAACTCGGCGAGCGCCGTGGACCTCGAGACGCCGATTGTCCTGGACGGCACGGACTACGGCGCCCCGCTTGCCAATTTGAAGGCGGCGCTCGAGGCGGAAGGGCTCGACTCGGTCGATCTGTGGATTGGGACCGGCGGCCTGCCGGTCGCGAAACTGGTGCTGCCGGTCCTCAAACCGAAGGCGTATCTGCCCGTGCACTGGGATCGGTTCTTTGCCCCGTTCGAGGACGGCGTGACCAAGCCCTATGGAGACCCACCGCTCGACAGCTTTCTCGCCCAATCGCACGTGCAGCTTCTGGCGCCCCTGCAGTACATGGACAAGTGGCGGCTGGACCGCACCGGCGTCCATCCTGTCCCGAACGAGCGGGTGCAGCGCGCGCTTGGCTTCGTCCGACCGCCGCCAGTTCCGCGCTGACCCCCGAAACAGCTAGAGTGTGCATGTGGGCACGGAGGTCCGCATGAAACTCGCCACGCTGCTGTCGGCCGTTGTGTTGATCGCCCTTCTGGTGCCGCGTCAGGCGGGAGCGGCGGACTATCCCGCGCCGCGCGCGGGCGACTGGGTGGTCCGCGACTTCCGGTTCCATACCGGCGAGGTGCTCCCCGAACTCCGACTGCACTACCTGACGGTCGGCGACCCGTCCGGCATTCCTGTTCTCCTCCTGCACGGCACGGCGGGATCGGGTGCCAACTTCCTGGCGCCGAATTTCGCCGGCGAGCTGTTCGGCCCAGGCCAGCCGCTCGACGCGCGCCGGCATTTCATCAT
>JBEQUD010000451.1:0-3980 GCA_040349235.1 Acidobacteriota bacterium | reverse complement strand
CCGGCACAATCCGCCCGGTGTGGATCGTTTCGCCGTCGTCCTCATCGAGGATTTCGTACTGCGGGTTCGTGATCTGCAGGCTGGCGCCCGCCCGCGCCTCGATGCTGCCGTAGAACACGACCTGTTGGCCCGGCGCGAAGACGTCCTTCAGGAACGGCTGGTTCAGCCAGACCGCCCGCAGCGGCCCGCTGGCGTCCGCAATCAGCGCTTCGAAGATCCTGAACCCCGGACGTTTGGTCGCGCGGAGACCGCAGCTGAGAATGCGGCCCGCGATGGATGCGGCCCGACCGGGCTTGAGCGACGAGATCGGCTGCAGGCGGCTGCGATCTTCGTAGCGCGTGGGAAACCTGTAGAGCAGGTCCTCGACGGTGCGCACGCCAGCGTGTTCGAGGTCGGCTGCGCGCCGTGGCCCGATGCCCTTCAGCCCCTGCAGCGGCGTGGACAGCGCCACGTGCCCCCCGGACACCGGAACTAGCGGCAACGGCCGCGGGACGGATTCCACGACCGCCCCGCCCTGACGCGAAGTGCCGCAAGGCGTCGCGTCATTGCGCCACTGCACGACCACAGCCTGCGCGCGCTCCAACTGGACGTCCCGGATACCGACCGGCTGCGCGAACGGCGCGTCCAGGTTGATGCCGGCCGGATTCGACGGCGTCCGTGAGTAGAAGCTGACGATTTCCTGCAGGAAGACCTTCGGAATGGGGACGCCGCCCACGCTCGATGATTCGAGGTCGAAGTGCCCGGATCCGTTCACAGCGCGCAGCACGCCGACGGCCGTCACCGGCAGACGGCCGCGCAGAAAATTCCGGGGGTTGAAAAGGCCGCCGGACGGGCCCGCCTTGCGAACCGCGTCGAGATCCACGACCGCGCGTCCGGAAATCCGGCCCTCGCCCAGGATTGTCACCGTCGGCTCCGCAACGCCCGTTGGAACCGCGTCGTGCGCCTCGTAGGCCAGGTATGCGTTGACTTCGCTTTCCGTGAAGGCCGTCCGCCGCGGTGGCTGTGACGCCGCGCGGCCGGTGAACCCGAGCACCGCGGTCAGCTTGTCCTTCATCGACTGGGCGTCGCGCCGGGACGGCCCGCCCTGCGCCCCGAGCGACCAGAGGCAGGCGCACCAGAACGCAACGGCAAGCGCGGGGCGGCGGTGTCGGAGGCGCATGACTTCCCCAGGAACTCCCGGAAAAATTGTACCACGCGCCGGACCAGTCCTGGACCGGCCCCGCCTACGGCTGTCGCTTCGGGCGGTTCGCCAGGCGGGCGCGCGTCACGAGCTCGAGCTTGCGCCGCTCCATCTGCTCGTCGAACACGCGCAAACGAGCCTGCTGCCTGACGTCAAGAATCTGATCGAGCGCATCCAGGGCCTTCTTCGCGTCGGCCCGCGCCCGGGCTTCGGCGTCGTCGAGCGCTTGAAGCCGGTCCTTGATCTGGGACTCGTCGGCCTGTCCCTCCATCAGCAGGCGCCGCAACTCGGCCACCATCCGCCCGTGCTCGAACAGCGCGCGGCGGCGGACGTCGAGCAGCGCCTTGAAGCGCGCCAGGAAGCGCGGATACTGGTCGTCGGTCACCTGCAGCTGTGCCTGCGCCTGGAGGAGCGCGTACGCGTCGAACATCCGTTGGATTTCCGCAGGGGCGATAGTCGGCTCGTCAACGCCGCTTCGGCCCCGGCCACGCGCGCCGGCGATGCCAGAGTCCTGCGCCGCAAACGCCGCACCCGACAGGCAAATCCCACACACCAGGACGCCGAGCCTCGTCGAGAGTTTCATCATCCGGTCTCAGGCGCCCGGTTCGCCGATCGCGGTCCGCAGCAGACGCCCGAGCTCGGTGCGTTCGGCATTCGTCAGCGTCGGGACCACTTCCTCGGCCCCGCCGCGACGACCGGCCAGCCCGGCCTCCCTGAGCGTGTCCCCGTCCGTCTCGGCCGTTAAGTCTGTCACGAGTGCCAAGGACGGATCGTCATTCGCCCCGACGGGAGGAATGACCGCAGGCTCCGCAACAGACACCGCGGCCCCGCCGCCCCTCTCTGGCGTGACGCGCGACGCCGCCGGGGGCCAGGCGAGCGCGACGAGCACACCCGCCGCGGCCAGGCCGAGCGCGGGCCGCTGCCAGCCCTTGGCGCTCACGCCGACCAGCGCGGCGTCCCAGCGCGCGCGCCACGACCGCCGGCGCGGCTCGGCGGCCACCGCGTCCCGCACCCGGGTCGAGAGGTGATCCCAGAAAAGCGGCGAGGGCTCCGGCACGTCCACATCGACGTCGAGCGCCGCGCGCATCGTCTCCTGCAACTGCGCAACCTGCTGTCGGCACGCGGGACATCCGTCCAAGTGCCGATGGGCGGACCGATCCGCCGCGCCCTCCGCGCAGTCCATGAGCGCCTGCGGGGACAGGTGTCCGCGCAGCATCACAACGACTCGCCCCCGAGCCGCTTGCGCAGCGTGCCGAGCGCATGGAAGCAATTGGCCTTGACCGCGCCCACGGAACTACCGAGCACGCCCGCAATTTCCCGATGGGACATATCGTGATAGACGTGCAGCACGAGGGCCGCGCGCTGCTTCCGCGGGAGCGCGGCGATGGCGGCCCGCACCCGCGCGGAGCGCTCCTCTTTGACCAAGCGGTCCGGCGCGGATTCGGCACGCGCGTCCACGTGCTGGTCGTTCTCCAAGGGCACGCTCGGCAGGACCTTCGCGCCCACCCGGTTCAGGCAGACGTTGACGGTGATGCGGTGGAGCCAGGTACCGAGCGACGCCTGCCCACGAAACGTCCGCAGGCCCCGGAACGCGCGCAGAAACACATCCTGCGACAGATCGCTGGCGTCCTCGTGACGGCCGACGAATCGATAACAGATCTGGTAGACGGCGCGGCGGTGGCGCTCGACGATGACGTCGAACGCGCCCGGACGGCCAGCCAGACACGCCTCCACCAGGTCTGTCTCGCCCAGTTCCTCCAACGCGGGACCGGTCGCGAAGGTCACCGGTGCGGCGTGCCGCCGGAGGTCGTCCAGGGACTGTTCATGCGGCCTGCCCGGCCACGTTCCGGTGATCGTCCACGCAAGAGAGGGTGCCAATGTCCTAGACTTAGACCTCCGTCCCGCTGAGAGGTTACACCGCGCGCCGGCTGACGAGGTGCGCGACTTCGCCCCGCGTCGGCAGGCCGGTCCTGGCCCCGAGCGCCCGACAGTTCAACGCGGCCGTCGCATTCGCATAGGCCAGCGCCTCCTCGACGGTCCCGGCAGGATACGCCAGGCAGAAGGCCGCGAACCCGCCGCGAAACGCATCTCCCGCCCCCGTGGTGTCCACGCACGTGGTCGGGAACGCGGGCGTCCGGAACTCGTGCCCGCCGCACCGCGCAAGGCTGCCATCTGCACCCAGCGTGACCGCCACGATCGGCGCGCGAAACTCGTCGGCCATCGCCTCGAGCGCGCGTCCCACGTCGTCGTACCCGGTCAACGCCGCTGGGAAGGCCTCTGCCGCAATGATGGCATCGATGTGGCCCAACATCTCGGTCGTGCCCGGGCGCACCTGTTCGACATCCATCACTGTCGGGATGCCAGCCAGCCGGGCCGCACGCGCCGCCGCCGCCGCCGGTTCGGGCTCGTAGCCGTC
The DNA here is from genome assembly GCA_040349235.1 of Acidobacteriota bacterium. Classification (GTDB taxonomy): domain Bacteria; phylum Acidobacteriota; class Vicinamibacteria; order Vicinamibacterales; family CAVVIG01; genus JBEQUD01. Next base: position 384 of record JBEQUD010000451.1, on the reverse strand, counting down.
GAGCAGCAGCATCCGTCCCGACCGCACGACGTCCATGGGCACGTCCCCCACAGACATCGCCAGGTGATCGTCCCGACGCGACAGCACGGTCCGCTCGCCCGTCGCGCGATCGACCAGGATCAGCGAGAACTGGTTCTGCGCGCCCGCCACCGCGCGCGCGTTGGCAACATCCACGCCCTCATCGCGGAGGCTGTCGGACGACAGCGCGCCCCACTCGTCGTCCCCGAACCGGCCCACATAGCGGGCCCGGAAGCCCTGGCGCGCGCAGGCGACGAGCGCCGTCGCCGTTTCGCCGCCGGGCAGGCGTACGAAACGGTCCAGTTGCTGCTTTGAACCGGCCGCGGGATAGCCATCGATAACGGCCACGATGTCAACGCTGTTGCG
>JBEQUD010000252.1:0-2694 GCA_040349235.1 Acidobacteriota bacterium | reverse complement strand
GCCGTCGGGGCCGGCGTCGCCATCGCCCGCCGGCGACCGTTCCCGCGGTCGCTCTCACTGGCTGCCAGCCCCCCGCGAACGCTGGACGACATCCTGACCGCGATCGCCGTGCTCGTCACGCTTGCCGTCGCCGTCCTCATGTTCCGCGCCGTGCGACACCAGCCGGTGTTCGCGTACGACGCATGGAACTTCTGGTTGCCGAAGGCGAAGACGATCGTCTTCTTCGGCGGAATCGACAGCCACCTCTTCCCGTCATTGCCGGCACCGAGCTATCCGTTGTTGGTGCCGGCGGTGGACGCAATCGCGTTTCGGCTCGCCCACTCGACCGATCCATCGGTGAGCGCCCAGCTCGACTGGTTCGTGCTCGTCGGCCTCGTCGGCGCACTCGCCTCGCTCCTCGCACCGCTGACACGGCGCCCGGTGCTCTGGCTCTTCCTCGTGCTCTTCGTCGTCATGCCCGAGGTCTCGTTCCGATGGTTCCAGCTCCTCGGCGACTGGACGATGGACGGCTTCTTCGTCATCTCTGCCCTCCTGCTCGTCCGCTGGCTGCAGACCCGCGAGCGCTGGCTCCTGACGGTGCTCCCCCTGCCGTTCGCTGCGATGCTGGCGACCAAGCGCGAAGGCCAATTCCTGGCGGCGTGTCTCGTGATCGCAATCGTCCTCGCGGCTTATCGAGAGTGGCGCGTCGTTGCGCCACGCGTCCTCGGAGCCGCCGTGCTTGCGTTCGTCGTCTCGCAGCTTCCGTGGCGGATCTGGTGGTCGTCACGCCATCTCGCGTCCGATCTGCACGAAGGCGGGATCGGGCATAGCGGCTCCTTCCATCGCGCGATCGAGGCCGCGCGTGCAGTCGTCGGGCTCTTGTTCAGCTACGACATGTGGCTCCTCGCGGTGCCGCTGGCGCTGGCCGGCTGCGTCGCCGTGATGCTCGCGCGCGACGTCTCGCGGCGGCCGGCGGTCGTCCTCGTGACGACGCTCGCGCTCTCGTTCGTCGGCTTCACCTGGGCCATCTGGTCCGACCCGACGATGACGTTGGACGGCAGCCCCGGGAACCCGAGTCCGATTCCACGCGAGGCCGCATCCACGGCGCTGCTCGCGATCGCCTTCGCTCCGGTGCTCGTCTCGTCGGTCGTCGGGCAGGCATGGAGCGGGGCGCTCGAACGCTCCGGGGGCCTTGTCGTGCAGCTCCGACGGCTCCGGGCGGCGCTCGCCGCCGCGAGCCCGGTCCGCGTCCTCGCCGGCCTCGTGATCGCCCAATGGGCTGTCGTGCTCGGCATTGCCGCGGCCGTCCGGCATGCAGGATGGATCTACTACCAAGGCGGCGACCAGCTCTGGTACTACACGACCGGCTGGCTCCTCGTCCATGGCCACTTCCCGCAGCCTGGGGTCGGCTTTCTGTGGCCGATCCTCCTCGCTCCCATCGCGCTCGTCACCGGCCCGAACGTCGCAAACGCCTATCCCTCGATCATCGTCCTGCAGGTGCTCGTGCTGCTGCCGATCGCGTTGCTCGCGATCTACGGCATCGGGCGTCAGATCGCAGGGCGGGTGTTCGGATACTGGACGGCGGCGCTGTGGATCGTCGTCCCGCTGATCGGCATCCGCTACACGGACGCGGGCTACCACCAGCGCTACACCGAGGCGCTGCTGCCGCAGACATTCGGCCTCACGGCGATGGCCGACCTTCCCGCAACCGTCGCGGTCCTCGTCTCCGGGTACTTCTGCGTGCGCGCGCTCGCATCCCGCCTCGGCGCCGACGCGACAGCGGCCGGGCTCGCAGCGGGCGCGGCGATCGCCATCAAGCCGTCCGCGGCGTTGTACCTCGCCGGCCCCGCCCTCGCGTTCATCGCGGCCCGCAACGGCCGGCTGGCACTGACGTTCGCAGCGGGGCTGGCCCCGGCTGTGATCGCGCTCGCCTTCGTCAAATGGCGCGGGTTCGGCTATCTCCCGGTCCTCCATTCCGCGGCCGGCGTCCGCCTCGCGGCCGGGCACGCGGTGCCGCTTGCCGCCGGCGGCCTCGGCAAGTACCTGCACTTCAACTGGCAGGTCTTCACGGGTCAGCTCGATCAGGTGCGTGAGCATTTTTGGAGCGCCCGCCTGATCGAATGGCTCGTCGTCGCCGGAGCGATCGGCGTCGTGATCCGCTCGCGCCGGTATGGCGCGCTGATCGTCGGCTGGTTCGCAGCCACGGTCCTGATCAAGACCGGGTCGGGCCGAGGCGGTATCGAGGGTGGGAACCTGCTTCGTCTGCTGATGCCGGCGTATCCCGCATTCATCGTGATGCTCGCGTCCTTGCCGTTTCTCGTGCCCGGACTCGCTCGGCGGCTTCCCGAGGGAGAGGTCACGCCGAGGCGTGTGGGTGAACGGGGCCGGCTGACGCTGGCCGCCGCGGCCGTCATCCTCACGGCCGTGGTCCCGATTGCCGCGTACGCGTCGACCTCTCCGGTTCGCGGGCCCGACCCACAGGCTGCGATCCTCGAGCAGCCCCCTATCCCGTTGCAGGTCGACGTGGGTCTGCAGGCGACCCGGACAGCCGGCGGACTCTCCCTGCGCTGGCGGAAGCAGCATGCCGCGGGTGGCCCGCTCTTCTACCACGTGTTTCGCGGGAAACCCGGCTCGGGATCGGTCGCCTGCGGCGACCGCGTCGGCGGAAGCGCCGACTATTGCCAGCTCGACCTCACCGATCTCGGTGCGACGACC
>JBEQUD010000440.1:0-3779 GCA_040349235.1 Acidobacteriota bacterium | reverse complement strand
AGGAGCGCCAGCAGGAGCGGTGCCTTCAAGTGCTGCGGGACCGGATAGACGGCCTGCGTGATGCCCGTCGCCGGCGCCGACTGCCGCTGCAGGTTGATGGTGGCCGGGTTCTGGAGCATCTCGCGCGTCAGTTCAGCGATGGGCGGCGGCATCGTCGCGCTGAAGAACAGCGTCTGTCGGCGCTTGGGCAGATGACGCAGCACGCGGCGGATGTCGGGGAGGAACCCCATGTCGAGCATCCGGTCGGCCTCGTCGAGCACGAGGAACTGCAGCCCGGCCAGCTTGCCGTACGGCGTGCGGAAATGATCGAGCAGACGCCCCGGCGTGCCGACGATGACGTCCACGCCCTGCCGGAACGCGTGCTCCTGCGGCCCCATGCCCACGCCCCCGAAGATGGCCGCGCCGGTCAAGGGCGTGTGCACGGCCAGATCGTTCAGGTCTTCGTAAATCTGCGCCGCGAGCTCGCGCGTGGGCGTCAGGATGAGCGCACGCGTGGTGCCACGCGGCTTGCCCATCAGCTGATGCAGGATCGGTAGAAGGAATGCCGCTGTCTTGCCGCTGCCGGTCATCGCGCACGCGAGCAGATCGCGGCCCTCGAGGGCCGGAGGGATGGCTTCCGCCTGAATCGGGGTCGGGCGCGCGAAACCGAGATCTTTCAGGCCTTTGAGCAGGTCAGGGTGGAGCTTGAATTGGCTGAACGGCAAGAGTTCCTTTGGCGAAAACCGCTGTGGTGGACACGTCGGCGGCAGACAACCCGCGTGCCCCAACATCCTATTATCGCATGCCACCCGACCGACGGCCGGGACGAATTGTTCCCCAGGCCGAACGGACAGGAACCGACCGATCACGGCCGGCCGCGTGCGGCGAACGCAATGGCCAGCATCAGCAGCACACAGGTTGCGACGAGAGGCGCCACTGCCCCTGCCTGCACAGCGGCCAACGCCGCCCCGAGCCCCGCGACGAGCAGCACCACGGACGCCGCCGCCGCGCCGACCCGTCGGAAGGACACGGCCATCACAGGAGCAACGACTCCACGCGGTGGGCATGCACCATGCCTTCGCGCGGGGACCACTGGAAGATGGTGAAGCGGCCATCCTGGGAGGCCACGAGCGCCGACGTGTCGCGCTGGTCGTGGACGAACTGGGCCGCCGAGAGATGTCGCGTGCCCCCGATTTGCGTGGGGTGCATGAGGAGCGCCGCCATCCCCTCGACGGGCTCCGTGACGACGACCTCCTGGACACGGCCGCTGTCCTCGCGCCGCGCGATCTTGGCCGCAAACGTCAGGAGTTCGTACCGTTCGGTCATGACGGTCGCGCCGTCCACCGCCGTCAGGCCGGCGACGGCATCGACCGCCTGCGTCAGCGCCTCCTGCCACAGCCGATCGCGGCGCTCGGCGAGGTTGCGGCGCATCAGCTGGGTGATCTCGGCAAACGGCGGCGTCACCGAGTAGTGGATCGGCTGCACGATGGACTGCCGCCAGCGGTCCGAGTCGGCCGGGACGACCAGGAGCGCGCCGCCGCGCCCGTGCGCACGCATCGACACGGCCAGGCGCACGAACACGTTGACCGAATCGGCCCAGGTGCCCGGCGAGTCGAAACCGAGCAGCGCCGTGACCACGTCGGGGCAGTCGGGGCCGCGCGCCTCGCGTTCGTCCACGACCTTGATCTGGTCCCCTTCGAGTACCGCGATGTTGACGAACTTCCCCGACCCGCCGTGCGGATACTTCACCACGAGCAATCCTGGAGCGATGACCTCGAGCACGAAGCACAGGACCGGCAGGCGGCGTGTGGTGCCCCAGACGCGCAGCTCGCCGTCCTCGGGCCAGACGCCGAGGTGGATGCCGGAGTGTTTGACGGCGGGCGCCAGCCGCGCCAGCGCGTCGGGCACGAGGGGCAGACGCGGAGTAAAGGTCAGCGGCCCCACGGCGCGCTCGGGCGGCAGGAACGCCAGCGAGATGGTGGGGGTGTAGCCCTCTTCCCGCCGCAGGCTCGCCCAGAACGCGGCGTCGATGATCATCTCGACGGTGTCGGCCGTCACCTCGGGGGCGAGATCCCCTTCGCCGCGCGCACGAGCCATCTCGAGCTGATGCGTCAGATGGGTGTGCACCCGACTGGCGACCGTGCGCGCAGGCGGATAGGTCGGGCCTTGCATACTGCAATAGTATCGCGCAGTCGGCGACGACCCTGCCCTGTCGGTCACCGCCGTATCGGTTCGTGGATCGTGAACATCCGCCCGATGCGGGGCACCGTAGTACCAGATCGCATGCGTCGCCACGTCTTCGTGACCGGTGCCACGGGCTATCTCGGTCGCCACGTCATCGCGCGTCTCGTCGAGCGAGGCCACGCGGTGCGTGGCCTCGTTCGCCCCGGGTCTGAAGGCCGCCTGCCGGACGGGTGCGGCGCGGTCGTCGGCAATCCCCTCGACCGCGCGACATTCAGCCACGCCGTCCCGCCCGCCGACACGCTCCTGCAACTCGTCGGCGTCCCCCATCCGTCCCCGTCGAAGGCGCGCCAGTTCGTCGAGGTGGACCTGCGCTCGGGCCTGGAATCCGTCGCGGTCGCGCGCAGCGCCGAGATCGCGCATGTCGTCTACGTCAGCGTCGCGCAGCCGGCCCCGGTGATGCGGGCCTACCAGCAGACTCGGGCACGGGTGGAGCGGGCGCTGGCCGAATCCGGCTTGCGGCACACGGTCCTCCGTCCGTGGTACGTGCTCGGGCCCGGCCATCGCTGGCCCTACGCCTTGCTCCCCGCCTACTGGCTGCTGCAGCGCTGGCCCGGCACGCGCGACACCGCGAAACGCCTCGGGCTGGTCACGCTCGAGCAGATGGTCTGGGCGCTGACCCACGCCGTGGAACACCCGCCCGCCCATGCCCGGCTCGTCGAGGTCCCCGAGATCGCGTCGATGCCGAACCGCGAGTCGTAGACCGAGGGCCGACGCCAGGCAGCCTGAGACGCGGGAGTCCGGCGCCCCGGGGCGCCGCCAATCAGATCCGCACCAGCACGGGGTCGGCCGGCAAGCCGGTCGCCGCGGCGATGGCCTCGGCGTAGAGTCGGACCTGACGCGCATAGAGGGCCCGCTTGGGCTCGATGTCCTGATCGGTCTTGAAATCGACGACCACCCAGCGGCCATCCTGTTCGAACGCCAGGTCCACCACGCCTTCGACAAGCGTGCCGTCCGCCGAGAGGTGCACGACCGGGGTTTCGCGCCGGCAGCGCCCGCGGGCCGCAGACGCCCGCGCGCGCGCGAAGAGATCGTGCCCGAGCGCGCGGGAGACGCGCGACGCCGCCTGCTGCGCGTCGTCGTCCGAGAGGCCCAGCGGACGGCCTTGCCGGCGCGCGAACGCCTGCACCGCCTCGGGTGACGCGTCGAGGGGAACGTCGGCCAGCACCGCGTGGACGAGCGCGCCGAATACGGCGCCGCGCGCGTCTGGATGGACGGCGCCACCTGTCGATAGGACCGGCACGTCGGCCGCCGCCTGCGCGTCGGCCGTCGCGGCGAGCTCGCGCGCGGTGACGAGCCGCGCCGAGGGGCGCGCCCCCATCTGCCGGGCATGCTCGCGGGACGCCGCCCACGCGTCGTATTCGCGACGGCCCCTCGCGACCACGGCTCGGGGCACGTCCTTGACGACCAGCCCCGGACGCCGAACACCGGACGTGGGCTTCAGGCCAAGCGGGCCGAGCCAGCGAGGGTCGCACCACGCGACGTGGTAGCCGTCGAGGTCGTGCCAGCCCGGCGCGACCGTGCGGACATCGGGCAATCGATCGTCGGGGCGCGTCAGG
>JBEQUD010000408.1:0-3588 GCA_040349235.1 Acidobacteriota bacterium | reverse complement strand
TTCTGGTTCGGTGATCACGTACGGCGGCATGAAGTAGAGCACGTTGCCGAGCGGCCGGAGCAACAGGCCCCGGTCGAGCAGTGCCTTGGTCAGCCACGGACCGAGGCCGTCAAGATACCCGCCAGCCGTCTTGGTGTCCTTGTCCGAGACGATCTCGACGATGCCGACGCCGCCGATGACCCGGACGTCGCCGACGCAGGAAAGATCCCTCAGCGGATCAAGGCCGCGCGCCAGCCAGCCTTCGAGTTGGCCCACCTGCGCGAGCGCGTCGGTCTCGTCGAAGAGGTCGAGGCTCGCACAGGCCACGGCGCACGCCAGCGGGTTCGCCGTGAACGAGTGCCCGTGGAAGAACGTCCGGGCGCGATCGTCGCTCAGGAAGGCTTCGTAGACGGCTTCGGTCGCCACCGTGGCCCCGAGTGGCAGGTACCCGCCCGTCAGGGCCTTCGACAGGCAGATGACGTCGGGACTCACCGACGCGTGCTCGCAGGCGAACATCCGGCCCGTACGCCCGAACCCGGTCAGGACTTCGTCGGCAATCATCAGGACGCCGTGCCTATCGCAGAGCCGCCTGACCCCGGCGAGGAATTCGGCCGGCCAGACCACCATCCCCCCGGCGCCTTGCAGCATCGGCTCGACGAGCACGGCAGCGAGCGTGCCGGCATGCGCGGCGAGCGTCCGTGCCAGATCGTCCAGGCAGGCGACGCCGCAGGTGGCCCGATCGAGGCCAACCGGACACCGGTAGCAGTACGGAGCGTGCACGCGGTGGACAGGGAACAGCATCGGCGCGAACGGACGTGTGAACACCGAGTCCGCGCTGGCGGACATCGCCCCGACGGTGTCGCCGTGGTACGCGTGGTCCAGAGCGACGAACGCGTGCCGCTCGGGCACGCCACGATTGCGCCAGTACTGGCACGCGAGCTTCAGCGCCACTTCGACCGCGGTCGATCCGTTGTCGGAATAGAAGACGCGACGCAGGCCCGCCGGCAGGACTTCCACCAGCCGCTCTGCCAGCCGCACGGCGGGCGGGTGCGTACAGCCCGCGAACATCACGTGCTCGAGCTGCGCGGCCTGCGCGGCGAGCGCGGCGTTCAAATAGGGATGGGCATGACCGTGAATGTTGACCCACCAGGACGATGTGCCGTCGAGCAGCCGGCGGCCGTCTTCGGTCAGAAGATACGCGCCGGCGCCGCCGACGATCGGAATCGGCGCGGGGGCTGTCTGCATCTGGGTATAGGGATGCCAGAGACAGGCCCCATCGCGCGCGACCAGCGTGGCCGCGGGCGGACGCGGCGGGCTGGTCACGCGAGCCACCCATCGAGGTGGCCGTCCACGTCCAGCGCGCTATCCGCCCAGTCGCCGAGCGTCTCCGGGCCGAGCGGCTCGAGCGGTGGCAGTTCGCCCAGCACGCGCACGCCGCCGTAGTGCTCGATCGCCATCCGGTTGTCAGCATTCGGCGGGCCGACCATGACGACGCCCGCGATCGGCACCGCGCGCCGCGTGAGGGCCTCGATGGTCAGGACCGTATGGTTGATCGTCCCGAGCGTGCTGCGGGCGACGACGACCACCGGCAGCCCGCTGCGTCCGATGAAATCGACAAGCAGTTCCGTTGGATTGAGCGGGACGAGGACGCCGCCGGCGCCCTCCACGACAAGGGACGTGGCGCCGGCCCCAGAGGCGGCGGCCAGCACGGCGTCGATGTCGATCGTCGAGCCCGCGAGCCGAGCCGCCAGGTGCGGCGACCACCGCCCTGGCAGCCGCACGCCAGCCGCCAGGACCGCTCCCGGCCCGCGTGCAGCGAGCCGGCGCACTTCGGCCGTGTCGTCATCGTGTTCGATTCCGGTCTGAATCGGTTTCCAATACCGGGGGGACCGGTGCCGATAGCGGTGCAGGAGGGCGGCCGACACCACGGTCTTGCCGACGCCGGTATCCGTGCCCGCTACGAAGATGCCGCGGAGCAGAGCCCGACCTCCCTCAACGCCGCCCCCAACGACAGGGCAAACCGTTCCAGCACCGCCTCGGACAAGCCGACGTTGATCGACAGGCGCAGACGTGCCGTGCCTTTGGGCACGGTGGGCGGCCGGATGGCCCGCACGTCGAATCCCTCCGCCTGTAAGGCGCGCGCGACGACGACGGCCAGCTCGTTGTCGCCAATCGCAATCGGCACAATCTGCGAACCGCTCGGGGCGACCCCAATCCCTGCGGCATTGAGACGGTCGCGCACGAACTGCACCCGCACGGCCAGCTCGGTCCGCCGCCAGGGCTCCTCCGCGAGGAGGTCGAGGCTCGCGTCAATCGCGGCGGCCACGGCGGGCGGCGCCGCCGTCGAGAACACGAAGGGCCGGGCATGCTGCCGCAGGTGGTCGATCGCCCACTCGGGGCCGCACACGAAGGCACCGCTGGCGCCGAGGGCCTTACCCGCGGTGTTGATGGACATCATGACGTCGGACGCGATGCCGAACGCCTCGACGAGGCCGCTGCCGCGGGCACCGCACACACCGACCGCGTGGGCCTCGTCCACGACGAGCGAGGCGCCGGCCGCCCGGCACAACGCGGCGTACTGCCCGAGCGGTGCCACATCGCCGTCCATGCTGAAGAGTGATTCAACGACGACGAAGCGGTGGCCCTGCGACCCGACGGGCGTGTCCGCCAGAAGGCGGCCGAGCGCCGTGACGTCGTTGTGCGGAAACACGACGCGCGTCGCCGCCGACAGGCGCATGCCGTCGATGAGGCTCGCGTGATTGCGCTCGTCGGAGAAGATGACGTCCCCCTGCTCGGCCATCGCGGTCATCACCGCGATGTTGGCCAGGTAGCCGCTGGAGAAGTACAGCGCGCGCTCGGCCTCCTTGAAGTCCGCCATACGCTGCTCCACTGCCGAAAACACCTCGCGCTCGCCGCGCAGCAGACGCGACCCGGTGCTGCCGCAGCCCTCCCGCCGGGCCGCCGCCGCGAACCGTTCCACGATGTACGGATGTGCGGCGAGATGCAGGTAGTCGTTGGAGCAGAAGTCGAGCCCGGCCGGCGAGCGGAGGACGCGCAGGAGCCCGGCGGCCTTCCACTGCGCCAACCGACTGCGCACGCGAGCTTCGAGCGTACTCATCGAGCTGTCGCCTCGTCGAAGGGATGCCGGATCGCGCGCCGGGTCAGCCTGGCTGCCCCTGGAGGTGCAGGCCGAGCTTGTCGAGCAACCGCTGGTCGTCGTCCGCTGCCGGATTCGGCGTCGTGAGCAGACGGTCGCCCAGAAAGACAGAGTTGGCCCCGGCCAGGAAACAGAGCGCCTGCGCCTCGTCCGACAAGGAGAGCCGTCCGGCGCTCAGGCGGACCCGCGAGGCCGGCATGAGGATGCGCGCGGTGGCAATCGTCCGCACGAGCTCCAAGGGATCGACCGGCGGCGTGTCCGCCAGCGGTGTGCCCGCGACCCGGACGAGCATGTTGATCGGCACGCTTTCGGGGTGGGGGTCGAGCGTGGCGAGCTGCCGCAGCAGGCCGCAGCGCACCCGGCGTCCCTCGCCCATCCCGATGATACCGCCACTGCAGACCGTGATGCCGGCCGCCCGCACGTTTGCGATCGTCTCGAGGCGCTCGTCGTCC
>JBEQUD010000407.1:0-17483 GCA_040349235.1 Acidobacteriota bacterium | reverse complement strand
GACCTCGGCGGCAAGACGATCGCCACGGAGCTGGTGCGCGTGACGCGCGCGTATTTCGCGAACCAGGGCGTCAAGGTCCATGTCGAGTTCTCGTGGGGCGCGACCGAAGTCAAGCCGCCCGTCCTCGCCGACGCCATCGTGGAAGCCACCGAGACCGGCTCGACCCTGCGCGCCAACCGCCTCCGGATCCTCGATACCGTGATGGAGTCGAACACGCAGCTCATCGCCAACAACACCGCGCTCGCCGACCCCTGGAAGCGCACGAAGATCGAGAACATCGCCCTGCTGCTCAAGGCCGCGATCGAGGCGCAGGGCCGCGTCGGCATGATGCTGAACGTCCGCCGGCCGGACCTCGCCGCCATCCTGGGCCTGCTGCCCGCGCTGCAGCGGCCGACCATTTCGTCCCTGAGCGACGAGCAGTGGGTCGCCGTCAACACGATCATCGAGGAGCGCACGGTCCGCGACCTCATCCCGAAGCTGAAGGCCGCTGGCGCGCACGGCATCGTCGAATATCCTTTGAACAAGATCGTCCTGTGATCCGCATCATCCCCGCCACCAACCGTGCCGCGCTCGAGCGCCTGATCGCCCGGCGCGGCCAGGACGACCCGGCGCTGGTTCGCCGCGTCCGCACCATCGTTGGCCGGGTGCGCAGCGACGGCGATCGCGCGCTCTTGCGCTACGCCCGCGCGTTCGACGGCATCGAGCCTCCGCTCGAAGTATCCGCCGACGAGATGCGCCAACAGGCCCGGGCCGTACCGGCCGACGTCCGCCGGGCCATCCGGAAAGCGGCGCGTCACATCGCCACGGTGGCGGCGCGGCAACTCCCGAAGCGGACCCGCGTCGCCGTCGTACCCGGCGTGTCCATCGAGCAGCGCGTCGAGCCCATCGCGCGCGTCGGCTGCTACGTGCCCGGGGGCCGATTTCCGCTGCCCTCCTCGCTGCTGATGACCGCGGTGCCCGCCCGCGTGGCGGGGGTACCCGAGATCTACGCGGTGTGCCCGCGGCCCGAGCCCGCCGTCATGGCTGCGGCGCTCGAAGCGGGCGTGACGAAGCTGTTTCGCGTGGGCGGCGCGCACGCGATTGCCGCGCTGGCGCACGGCACGGCCACCGTCCCCCGCGTGGACAAGATCGTCGGGCCCGGCAACAAATACGTGGCAGTCGCGAAGGCGCTGGTCGCGGACACGTGCGGGATCGACTTCTATGCGGGCCCGACGGAAATCGTCATCGTGGCTGGCTCGGGACGGGCAGCGTGGGTCGCGGCGGATCTCATCGCGCAGGCCGAGCACGACCCGGATGCCCGCGCCGTGGTCGTCACCTGGAGCCGTCCCTTCGCCGATCGCGTGGCGCGCGCCGTCGCCGCGCAAGCGGCCCGGGCCTCCGGGCGCGAGGTCGTGGAACGCTCGCTCGCCGCCAACGGCGCCATCGTCGTCGTCGGCTCGGCGGGCGAGGCCGTTGCCCTCGCCAATCGGCTCGCGCCCGAGCACCTCGTGCTCGAGCGCGAGTCCCTTGCGCGCGGCCCCCTGACGGCCGGCGCCGTCTTCGTCGGGCCGTACACCGCGCAGGCGCTCGGCGACTACGCGACCGGCTCCAACCACGTGCTGCCAACAGCGGGGGCAGCTCGCTTCCGCGGCGGGTTGAGCGCGGCCGACTTCGTGCGGGTGATGTCGGTCCAGCGCGTCACGCGCGCGGGCCTCGCGCGCCTGGCCCCCATCGCGGTGCCGCTCGCGCGTGCCGAGGGATTGACGGCGCACGCGGAATCCATCGAGGTCCGTCTGCGATGAGCGCCTACGACAAACCGCCGGAACTGTACACCGGGCTCCGTCTCCATCAGAACGAGAACACCGGCGGCTGCTCACCGCGGGTGCTCGAGGCGCTGGCCAGGCTGCGGCCGGATCAGGTCGCCTTCTATCCGCCGTACGCGTCCACGACGACGAGGTGCGCGGCGTATCTCGGCGTCGATCCGGGCGCCGTCGCGTTGGTCAACGGACTCGACGAGGGGTTGATGGGGCTGGCCGTCGCCTACCTGCGGCCGACGCCGGACGGGTTCGTTCCCGAGGCGATCGTTCCTGAACCGGCGTTCGAGATTTTCCGCGTCGATACGGAAGTCGTCGGCGGACGCGCCGTCTCGGTGATGCCAACGCCGGACTTCGCGTTCGCGCTCGACGATGTCCTGGCCGCCATCACCCCACGCACCCGGGTGGTCTTCCTGACCAATCCGAACAACCCCACCGGGGTCTCCATCCCGATCGAGGCGATCGAAGAAGTGGCGCGCCGTGTCCCGGCAGGCGCGGTCGTGTTCGTGGACGAAGCGTACGCGGAGTTCTCGGGGATGACGTTCATCCCGCAGCTGCCCGCGTTTCCGAACGTCATCGTCGGGCGCACGTTCTCGAAGGCCTTCGGGCTCGCGGGGCTCCGCATCGGCGCGCTCGTTGGCGCACCGGGCGTCCTCGATCCGATTCGCGCGGCCATTCCGGTCTACAGCGTCAACATCGCCGCCGTCGTGGCGGTCGAAGCCGCCCTCGCCGACACCGCCTTCCTCAATGACTACCTCGGACAGGTGAAGGCGTCGAAGGCGCTGCTCTATTCGGCGTGCGAGCGCCTGGGCCTTGCCTATACGAAGAGCGACGCGAACTTCGTGCTCGTCCGCGTGGGCACCCGCGTCCCGGAGTTCATCGCCGGCATGGCCGCGCGCGGCATCTACCTCCGCGACCGCTCGAACGAACCTGGTTGCGCCGGCGGCGTGCGCATCGGCACTGGCATCGTCGCGCACACCGAGCGGTGCATCGCCGCGATGGAGGAGTTGCTATGCGCCGCGCGGTGATCGACCGACGCACCAAGGAAACCCAGATTGCCGTCAAGCTGGGCATCGAGGGCAAGGGCCGCTATTCGGTTCGGACGGGCATCCGCTTCCTGGACCACATGCTCGAACTCGTCGCACGACACGGCGCGTTCGATCTCGAGATCCGGGCGGAGGGCGACCTCGACGTCGATCAGCACCACACGGTCGAGGACCTCGGGATCGCGTTCGGCGAGGCGGTCGCCAAGGCCATTGGCTCGCGGCGCGGCATCAACCGCGCCGGCTATTTCGTGATGCCGATGGACGAGACACTCGCGGTGGCCGCGGTGGACCTGGGGGGACGGCCGCACGCGGTCGTGGACCTGAAGGTCCGCGTCGTGCGCGTCGGGGACCTGCAGACCGAGCTGGTCCGCGACTTCTTCGACGGCTTCGCCCTCGGGGCCCGCGCCAACGTGCACGTGAAGGTGCTCCACGGCCGGTCCAGCCACCATCGCATCGAAGCGACCTTCAAGGCCTTCGCCCGCGCGCTGCGCGTGGCCTGCTCGAAAGACAGGCAGCTCGCGCGCATGCTGCCGAGCACCAAGGGGCTGCTGTGATCGCGCTCATCGACTACAAGGCGGGGAACCTCACCTCCGTCAGAAAGGCGTTCGCCGCGATCCGCGCGGACCTGTACGACCCGGGCGCGCCGCGCGACCTCGATCGCGCGTCCGCAATCGTGGTGCCGGGCGTCGGTCACTTCGGCGCCACCGCGGCCCTCGACCGCGACTGGGTCAGCGCGATCCGCGCGCATGTCGCGGCGGGGCGCCCGCTTCTCGGCATCTGCCTGGGGCTGCAGTGGCTGTTCGAGGGCAGCGACGAAGCACCCGATTCCCCCGGCCTCGGCCTGCTCGCGGGGCGGTGCTACCGGCTCGGCCTCGACGGCGGTGCCGCACCCGCCATCAAGGTGCCGCACGTCGGCTGGAACAGCCTGGCGATGGCCCGATCGGCGCCCATCGTGGACGCCGTCGCCCCGGGGTCGCAGGTGTACTTCACCCACAGCTTCGTGGCGCCGGTGACGGCCGATACGGTCGCGGTCACCGAGCACGGGGAACCGTTTGCCGCGATCGTGCAGCGGGGACGGGTCGCGGGCGTGCAGTTCCACCCCGAGAAGTCCGGCGAGGTCGGCCTGCAGATCCTCCGCAACTTCGTGGCCTCGATTGGCGAGGCCGCCTGATGCTGTCCAAGCGCATCATCGCGTGCCTCGACGTGCGCAACGGCCAGGTCGTCAAGGGCGTGAACTTCGAGGGCCTGCGCTCGGCCGGCGACCCGGCGGAGCTGGCGCGGCGCTACAACCGGGAGGGCGTGGACGAACTGGTCATCCTCGACATCACCGCGACGCTCGAGGAGCGGCGCGCGCTCGCCGAGACGATTCGCGCGGTGGCGCGCGAGCTGTTCATCCCGCTCACCGTCGGCGGCGGCATCCGGACCGAGAGCGATGCCGCGGCGGCCGTCGAGGCAGGAGCGGACAAAGTCAGCCTGAACACGGCGGCCCTGTCCAACCCCGATCTCATCACCACCCTGGCCAAGCGCTACGGCAGCCAGGCCGTCCTCGTCGCGATCGACGCTAAGAAGGACGGCGACCGCTTCGCCGTGTACGCGCGCAGCGGCAAGAGCGCGGCAGCGCGCGACGCCGTGGAGTGGGCGCGCGAGGCCGAGGCGCGGGGCGCCGGCGAGATCCTGCTCACGTCCATCGATCGCGACGGCACGAAGATCGGCTTCGACTGCCCGATGACCTCCGCTGTGTCGCGGGCGGTCTCCATCCCCGTCATCGCGTCGGGCGGGGCGGGCGCGCTGGACGATTTCGTCGATGTGTTCACGGGCGGCGCGGCCGACGCGGCGCTCGCCGCGTCGATCTTCCACTACGCGGAAACCAGCGTGCACAGCCTCAAAGAGCATCTGCAGCGGCACGGGATTCCGGTTCGCCTGTGAGGGCCTGACTCCTGCCATGCTGATTCCATCCATCGATCTCAAAGACGGGGCCGTCGTGCAATTGGTCCAGGGCGAGCGCCTGGCCATCCGCGACGAGGACGTGTTCCGATGGGTCCGGCGGTTCGAGGCGTTCGAGAAGGTGCAGGTCATCGACCTCGATGCCGCCATGGGGAGCGGCGACAACCTCGCGATCGTGCGACAGATCGCGCCGGCGCTCGCGTGCCGGGTCGGCGGAGGGATTCGCACGGTCGAGCGGGCCAGGGACGTCCTGGACGCCGGCGCGCAGCAGATCATCGCCGGGTCGTCCCTGTTCAGGAATGGAAAGCCCGATCTGGCGTTCGCCGAGGCGCTCGCCGAAGGGGTCGGCACGGCGCGTGTCATCGCCGCGGTGGACAGCCGCGGGGGCCAGGTCGTCATCCACGGCTGGAAGACATCGCTTCCGCTCACCGCGGTGGACGCCGTCCGCGCCCTCGAGCCGTACTGCGACGAGTTTCTCTACACGCACGTCGATACCGAAGGGCTGATGCGCGGCACGGACATGGACGCGATCCGCGCCGTCCGCGCGGCCACGACCCGGCGGGTCACGGCGGCGGGGGGCATCACCACCCAGCAGGAAATCGACGACCTGCACGCCCTGGGCGTCGATGCCGTGGTCGGCATGGCGATCTACACGGGAAAGCTCGAACCCCGAACCTCTTGATACACTTGGTAGTTGCCGCCGTCGAGCATCCGGCGGCGGTCCACCGTGAGCACTGCAGTTCAGGCCGGTCCTGACGTCCGCGCCCGTATCGCCCCCACATCCGCCGCGCGCCTGGTGGCGGACGGCAAATTCCTGCGCGCCGGCGACGAACGCTTCTTCGTCAAGGGCGTCACCTACGGCACGTTCGCCCCGGATGCGGATGGCTATCAGTTCCCAGACCTGCAGCAGGTCGCCGAGGATTTCCGCCTCATGGCGGCGCTCGGCATCAACACCGTCCGGACCTACACGCCCCCGCGGCGCGATCTGCTCGACGAGGCTGCGCGCGCGGGGCTGCGCGTCATGGTCGGGCTCCCCTGGCCGCAGCACGTCGCGTTTCTGGACGACAGGCAGCTCGCGCACCGCATTCGCCGCGAACTAGTCGAGCAGGTCCAGGCGCTCGCGGGCCACCCGGCCATCCTGGCATTCGCACTCGGCAACGAAATCCCCGCCGGCGTGGTCCGCTGGCACGGCCGTGTGCGCGTCGAGCGCTTTCTGCGCGATCTCGACCAGACCGCCAAAGCCAGCGCGCCGGACCACCTCTTCACCTACGTCAACTTCCCGCCGACCGAATTCCTGGATCTGTCGTTCTTCGATATCTGCGCCTTCAACGTCTACCTCCATCGCGAGGCCGACCTGCGCGCGTACCTCACCCGGCTCCAGCACATCGCCGGGCACAAGCCGCTGCTGCTCGCGGAGGCCGGGGCCGACAGCATCCGCGAAGGCGAAACCGGACAGGCCGCCATCACCGCGATGCACATTCGCGCGGCGTTCGAGGAGGGCGCGTGCGGTGCCATCGCATTCGCCTGGACCGACGAGTGGTGGCGCGGCGGCCATCCAGTAGAGGACTGGGCGTTCGGCCTGGTGGACCGGCAGCGCCAGCCGAAGGCCGCCGCGGCCGCAGTCGCCGAGGCGTTCGCGTCCGCGCCCTTTGCACCCGAGGCGATGCGCACCTGGCCGCGCGTGTCGGTCGTGGTCTGCGCCTACAACGCCGCATCGACACTCGAGGACTGCCTGGCGTCACTGGACGCGCTCTCCTATCCCGACTACGAGGTCATTCTCGTCAATGACGGGTCGAAGGACGCGACGAACGCGATCGGGCGCCGCCATCCGCGCGTCCATGTCATCGACACGCCGAACCAGGGCCTCAGCGCGGCGCGCAACGTCGGCCTCGCGGCGGCCACGGGCGAAATCGTGGCGTACACCGACGCGGACGTCCGTGCGGACCGCGACTGGCTCACGTTCCTCGTGCAGCCCTTCCTCACGTCCGATGTGGTCGGCTCGGGCGGCCCGAACGTGGTCCCCGCCGACGACCCGCCGATGGCGCAGTGCATCGCGCGCGCGCCGGGCGAGCCCACGCACGTGCTGCTCGACGACCGCATCGCCGAGCACGTGCCGGGCTGCAACATGGCCTTCCGCCGGGACGCCCTGCTGGCGATCGGCGGCTTCAATCCCATCTACATGCGCGCGGGCGACGACGTGGACGTCTGCTGGCGCATGCAGGCGCGCGGCTGGAAGATCGGGTTCGCCGCCGCGGCCCTCGTCTGGCACCATCACCGCTCGACGGTCAAGGCGTACTGGCGGCAGCAGGTCGGCTACGGCGAGGGCGAGACCTGGCTGATGGCGCACCATCCGGAGAAATTCCTGGACGGCCACATGCTCTGGCGCGGGCGCATCTACAGCCCGCTGCCGTTCGTGCGTTCGCTGTGGGGGACGAAGATCAACGCGGGCGTCTGGGGCACGGCGGCGTTCCCGTCGGTCTACCGTACGGACGTCCATCCATTCGCGTTCCTGCCGCACTCGATTCGGTGGCAGGTACTCTCGTTCGTCATGGCCATCGCCGGCCTGGCCGTCGTGGCCACGGGGCACCATCACTGGGCGGCGACCCTGCTGGTCGGTACCGGGCTCGCCGGCGTCGGGTTCACGGTCGCGAAGAACGTCGCGTACGCGGTCCGCTCGCAGGTCAATTCGCTCCCGGGCAGCCGGCTGTGGTATCGGGCCATCGTCGCGTACCTGCACTTCATCCAACCGTTGGCTCGGGTGCGGGGCCGAATCCGCGGGGTACTCTCCCCGCCCGACGTCGCGCTACCGCACACGGCGCCGCAAACGAGCCGCGGGCCGCGGCCGTCGGCGGCCGAGGCCTGGCGGGCCGTACTGCTGCTGTCGGGAACCGTGTCGGAAGATCGCTTCTGGAGCGAGACCTGGACGACAGCGGATCGGTTCCTGTCGCAGTTCACGGACTGCTTGCGGCGGTCACGCGCCGTCCGCACGGTGGAGATCGACGAGGGCTGGTCCGACGATCGCGACGTCAGCATCCCCGTCGGCCGCTGGGCCTGGCTGGACGTCCGCTCGCTCGCCGAAGAACACGGGAGCGGGAAGACGCTCGTGCGCGTCAGCACCCACCTGCGCCCGACGATCTTCGGCGTGCTGAGCGTCCTTGTCCTCGGCGTCGCGCTGCTCGTCGCGGCTGGCGCCGGCGTCGCACTTCGGTTCCCGCCGGCCGGCGCCCTGACCGGCGTCGTCACGATCCTGTTCATCGCGCTCGCGCTATGGCGCACCACTCAGGCCACGGCGGTCCTCCGGCGCAGCCTGGCGCAGGTCACCACCGGCCAGGGGATGATTGCGCTCGCCTCGGGCCCCGCCCGGCCGCCCCTCCTCGCCCCGTCCCTGCTGCGGACGTACGGCCTGCGCAGCGCGACGATCTTCGTCGTGATGATTCTGTCGCTCGGCGCGAGCACGTTCATGCTGCGCGAGGCCGCCACCGCACAGATCATCGGCGGCAAGAAGGGCTACGCCGGCAACTACGGGCCGGCGATCGAGGCCTGGCTCGACACGCCGGGAGGCGTGACCGTCGCCCCCAACGGCGACGTCTACATCGCGGACTCGAACAACGACGAGATCCGCCGCCTCAACGCGAGCAACACGAACGTCGAGCCGGTGGCGGGCAACCATGACTCGGGCACGGGATTCTCGGGCGACAACGGGCTGGCCATCCAGGCGCAGCTCGACACACCGGACGGCGTCGCGATCGCGCCCGACGGCGACCTCATCATCGCCGACTCGCACAACGACCGCATCCGGCGCGTCGATCGGCCCACGGGCGTCATCATCACGATCGCCGGGTCCGGCGAGAGCGGCTACGACGGCGACGACAAGCCGGCCGTGCAGGCCGCACTCGACACCCCGAGCGCGGTAGCGGCCGCGCCAAACGGCGACATCTATATCGCCGACACCCTCAACTACCGCGTGCGGATGATTGAGGCCGCGACGGGCTTCATCCACACGATCGCCGGCGACGGCTCGCCTGGCGACGGGATGGACGTGGGGGACGGCGGCCCGGCCGATCGCGCCCACCTCAACATGCCGAGCGACGTCCAGCTCGACCCGCGCAGCGGCGACATCTACATCGCCGACATGCACCATAACCGGATCCGCAAGGTGGACGCGAAGACGCACATCATCACCACCGTCGCGGGCACCGGCGAGTTCGGCTACGCCGGCGACGACGGACCGGCGACACAGGCCAAGCTCGCGGGCGCGGCCGGCATCACCGTGGTCCCCGAGGGCGCGGGCAAGGTCATCCTCTTCATCGCGGACTACTACAACGGCCACGTACGGGCGGTCGGCAGCGACGGCATCATCCGCGACGTGAGCGACGAGGGCAAGGTCGCGTTCGGCGCGCCGACGCGCGTGGCCTTTGCCATGGGCGGGCCCAAGCGCGGCTGGCTGTACGTCAGCGACTCGAGCCGCGACACGGTGGTCGGACTGCCCATCCCCGCCATCGCGCCGAATCTCATCCCGCGCCCACCCACGCCGCCCGTGGCCACCAGGAGGGCGCGCGGATGAAGGACTTCCGCGGCCTGCTGTCATGGGCGCTCGCCTTTCTGCGTCCGTACCGTGGACGCGTCGTGCTGCTCGCGGTGCTGCTGCTGCTCGAGGTCGGACTGAACGCCGTCCAACCGCTGCTGCTCAAGGCCGTCATCGACTACGTCCTGATTCCCAACCAGATCTCGGAGCCGTTCGCCGGGTGGCTGGCCGCCGTCCACGAGGGCAACCCGGTCGTGCTCCTCGTGACGCTGGTCGTCCTCGGCATCGTCGTCCAGCTGGGCGCGCAGTTCGTGTCCGCCTACAGCACCCAGGTGCAGGTGGATACCGGGCAGCACATGGTCTACGACCTGCGCTACACGTTGTTCCAGCACCTGCAGACGCTCGGCCTCGGCCACCACATCACCACCAGCACGGGCGACGCGGTCTACCGCGTCGATGTGGACGCCTACGCCATCGAGAACCTGCTCATCGGCGGCTTCCCGCTCATCACCTCCGTCGCAACGCTCGTCGGGATGTTCGGGATCATGCTCGAACTGGACGTGACCGTTGCGCTGCTCTCCTTGTCGGTCGTGCCGTTTCTCTATCTGTGCATCCGCTACTACATCTCGACGCTGCTCAATCGCGAGGAGGGCGTCAAAGAGCTCGAGTCGAAGCTGATCGGGCGCCTGTACGAAACCTTCTCGGCCATCCGCCTCGTCAAGAGCTTCGCGCGGGAAACCCACGAGACCGCGCGGTACCGCGCGGCCGGCGACCAGACGATGGAGGCGCGGATTGCGCTGACGTGGCAGCAGTCGCTGTTCTCGGTCCTCGTCACAGCCGTCACCATCCTCGGCACGGCCGTGGTGCTCATCGTCGGCGGCATCCACGTGATGCGCGGCCAGATGAAGATCGGCTCGCTGACGGCGGTTATCGCCTATCTGGGCGCCGTATACGGCCCACTGTCGGCCATCGCGCACACCACGGGCCAGTTGCAGGGCGCGCTGGCCGGCGCCCGCCGTGTTCGTGAGGTGCTCGGCCTCGTGCCCGAGACGGCGCAGGCCGAACACCCGATCGACGCGGGCGGCATCACGGGCGACATCCGCTTCGAGGATGTCGGGTTCACGTATCCCGGCGGCGCCGAGGTCCTGCGCGACATCACGTTCGACGCACGCCCCGGTGAGATGGTGGCCCTCGTCGGCCTGACCGGTGCGGGCAAGACGACGCTCGTCAGCCTGATTCCCCGCTTCTACGACACCTCGGGCGGCCGCGTCACGGTCGACGGCATCGACGTGCGCGAGTACGACATCCGATCGCTGCGCGAACGCATCTCGATCGTGCTGCAGGACCCCGTCCTCTTTGCGGGCACCATCGCCGACAACCTCCGCTACGGCCGGCTCGACGCGACCATGGCCGACATCGAAGCCGCGGCGCGCGCGGCCCACGCCCACGACTTCGTCATGCGGCTCCCCAAGGGCTACGACACGGAGATCGCGGAGGCGGGCGCCACGCTCTCGGGCGGCGAACGCCAGCGGCTGAGCGTCGCGCGGGCCATCCTCAAGGACGCGCCCATCCTCATCCTGGACGAGCCGACATCGTCGCTCGACGCCATCTCCGAAGAGATTGTGTTCGCCGCGCTCAAGCGGCTGCGCGCGGGCCGGACGACGGTGGTCATCGCGCACCGTCTCTCGACCGTGCGCGACGCCGATCGCATTCTCGTCCTCGACGGCGGCCGCATCTCCGCGCAGGGACGCCACGACGACCTCCTCCGATCGAGTCTCCTCTACCGGCGGATGTGCGCGCGCCTCTCGGTCGGCAAGTCACTGGACGATCCGGAAACGGTGGACGAGCTCATCGAGGCGACGCGGAAGTGACCCGGTGAAGATCCTCTTCGCGGGCATCATCGCCCGCTATCCGTTCGGCGGCGTCACCTGGTGCTCGCTGATGTACCTGCTGGGCCTGCGTGCGCTCGGCCACGACGTGTTCTACATCGAGGACACGGGCGAGTGCGTCTACGACCCCGTGCAGAACACCCGCGCCACGGACCCCGGCTACGGCACCACCTACATCCACGACGCGCTCGCACCGTTCGGCCTCGCGGACCGGTGGTCCTTCGTGAACTACGACGGGACCTACCACGGGCGCAGCGCCGACGACGTCCGACGCTTCGCCGCCGAGGCAGACCTTTTCATCAACCTGTCCGGTGGATCCTGGTTCTGGCGGGACGAGTACACGAGGATTCCGCGCAAGGTCTTCATCGACTCGGATCCCGCGTTCACGCAGTTCGCGATTGCCAAGGCCGACCCCTGGTACGTGCGCTTCTTCGAAGGGTTCGACCGTCTCTTCACGTTCGGGTCCAATATCGGGACCGACCGCTCGGCGGTCCCGACCGGCGCGTTCACGTGGCACAAGACCTGGCAGCCGGTGACGATGGACGAGTGGGGCCAGACAGGCCCGCCCCGGGATCGCTTCACGAGCGTGATGACCTGGCAGATCGAGAGCTTTGCCGACGTCGGTGGCAACAAGGACCAGGAGTTCGTCCACTACATCGACCTCCCGTCGCGGACGGCGCAGCCGTTCGAGTTGGCCATCAACGGCCCACAGACGCTGCTGCGCGCACACGGCTGGGACACCGTGGATGCGATGCGCGTCTCGCGGACGCCAAACGGATACCGTGACTTCATCCGGGCATCCAAGGCGGAGTTCGGCGTGGCCAAGCACACGTATGTCGCGACCCGGTCCGGCTGGTTCAGCGACCGTACCGAGTGTTATCTGGCGTCGGGGCGGCCGGCGCTCGTGCAGGACACGGGGTGGTCGGCGCACCTGCCGGCTGGGGAGGGGCTGCTGGCCTTTTCGACCCTCGACGAGGCCGTGACGGGCATCGAGCGCATCAACGCCGACTACGCGCGGCACGCGGCGCGCGCCGTGGATATTGCACGCGCGCACTTCGATGCGCGGGTCGTCCTGCCGCGGCTCCTCGAAGAGCGCCTCGGGTGACGCCGCTACGGAGCGCCCACGTCGCGCCGGTGGCCACGGCGATTCCGCCGCCGAGGTCCGGATCGGTCGAGACGATGACATCGCTCCTGACCGAAGGCCTCGTGGCTCGCGGCCACGACGTGACCCTGTTCGCGACGGCCGATTCCACGACCAGCGCCCGGCTCCACGCGATCTACCCGCGGGGCTATCACCACGACGAGCACATGTGGCCGTGGGAGATGTACGAGATGTTGAACGTCGCGGCCGCGGTCGAGCGCGCCGCGGAGTTCGACGTCATCCACTACGAAGCCGAGTACTATCCCATCTCACTCGCCTTCGTCCGCCTGTCGCCGACCCCGGTGCTGCAGACCCTGCACTACTCGCCGGGGCGGCCGCAGATCGACCTCTGGGCCACCTACCCGGAGGCGCCGTTCGCCGCCATCTCGCACGAACAGGCGCGGCTGCTCGTCGGCCTCAACGTCGTCGGCACCGTGCTGCACAGCGTGGACACCGCTCGCTTGACGTTCCGCGAACAGCCGGAGGACTATCTACTCTTTCTCGGGCGTTTCACGCCGGGCAAGGGCGTGCTCGAGGCCATCGCCGTCGCGCGGCGCGCGGGCATCCGCCTGGTGCTGGCGGCCGCGGAAAACGACTACTACCGGGAGGTCATCGCGCCGCATGTCGATGGCACGCGGATCGTGTACGCGGGCGAGGCCGACTACGACACCAAGGTCCGCTTGTACGGCGGCGCGCGCGCGCTCCTCTACCCCGTCCAGGCGCCCGAGCCATTCGGGCTGGTCCTGGCCGAAGCGATGGCGTGCGGGACGCCTGTCGCCGCGCTCGACCTCGGTGCGGTCCGGGAGGTCGTGGACGACGGCGTCACCGGTGTGATTGCGGAGAACCTGGACGAGATGACGGCACTCCTCCCCCGCGTTCTGGCGCTCGACCGGCGTCGCGTGCGCGAGCGTGCCGTGGCCCGCTTCGGCGTGGACCGCATGGTCGGCGAATACGAGGCCGTCTACCGCACGCTCGTGGAGGCCCGGCGTGGCGGCCGCTGACGTCGCCCTCGCCGGGCGCACCGTCCTCGCAGTCTTCGCCCATCCCGACGACGAGTCCCTGGCGTGCGGCGGCACCCTGGCCCGGCTGTCGGACCTAGGTGCACGCGTCGTCCTCATGTGCGCGTCGAGCGGCAGGCGGGGGTCGGTCAGCGACCCGAATCTCGTGCCCGACGGCGATCTGGGGCGCGTGCGCACGAGCGAGCTCCACGAAGCGGCGCGGGTGCTCGGCATCGCGGAGGTGCTCGTCTTCGAGCATCCCGACGGGGATCTGCGCTGGGCGGACGCACCCCAGTTCGACCGCGAGATCGTCGCCGCGATCCAGGAGTACCGCGCGGACGCGGTGATCACGTTCGCCGAGGACGGTCTGTACTGGCATGTCGATCACGTCGGCGTCCACGAGCGCACGTCCGACGCCGTCGAGTCCCTGGGCGACGACGCGCCGGCGCTCTACTACGTCACGATGCCGCACGGTGTGATGCGCGGGGTCGCCGAGACCGCGGTCGCCAGCGGGGGGACGCACCTCGACACAGGCTTCTGGGGCATCGTGCCGGACGCCTTCGGTGTCGCCACCCAGCGCCCGTCCTTCGTCGTCAACGTGGACGAGTGGGTGCCGCGCAAGCTCGCCGCGCTGCTCTGCCACCGCACGCAGATGGGGCCGAACAACCCCTTCACCTGGATCGGCCCTGCCGACGCGAGGCGCCTGCTCGCGATCGAGCAGTTCCGTCGGGCGCGCCCGCTGCATGGGGCCTCCGTGCTCGAGACCCTCGCGCAGGGCACGGTGCGCATCGACCCCACCGCCGAGGCGCCGTAAGAGCCATGCAGCTATCCACACTCGACCTCGTCCGATGCCCCTACTGCGGCGGGCACCTGGCCCTTGTAACGTCGCTCTTCCATCGCGAAGAGGGCGACGAGTTGCTGGACGGCATCCTCGGCTGCCACTGCTGCACGTTTCCACTCGTGGACGGCATTCCCGTCCTGCTCCTCAGCCCGGCCTCCGCGGACGCGAACGCACAGATCCAGGCCGGACGTCCCGATCTGGCGCGCCGTGCGCTGTTCGGCATCGCGGATGACGCGCGGGCGGCGCGGTTCGACGACATGGCGGTGTCGGCCACCGCGACCTACCGGGACGTGGTCGATGCCCTCGGTCCGGACTTCGAAGGCGGGTATTTTCTCTACCGCTTTTCGGACCCGACGTATCTCGTGGCGCACGCGGTCGTGCGCGCCGTGGCCCGCACGGTGCTCGCGGGGGGCGGCCGCGCCATCGATGTCTGCGGGGGATCCGGGCACCTGACACGGTCGCTGCTCGACGTGTCCTCGCCCGCGCCCGTGCTGGCGGACCTCTACTACTCCAAGATCTGGCTCGCTCGGCGCTTCACCGCGCCTGGATGCGAGGGCGTCTGCTGCGACGGCAACGCCCCGCTCCCCTTCGCGCGCGGCGCCTTTCGCTACGCGATGTGCACCGACGCCTTCATGTACATCTGGACCAAGCGGCGCTTCGTCGGCGAGATGACGCGACTCGTGGACGACGGACGGGACGGGGCCGTGCTCATCGGGCACACGCACAACGCCGAGACCTGGAGCCCCTCACACGGACAGGCCCTGTCGCCCGACGGCTACCGCGACCTCTTCGAGGGAATCGCGCCGCGCCTGTTCGCGGAATCCGCGCTGTTCGAGGATGTCGTCCGCGGCGGGCCGCTCGATCTGGGTCGTCGGGACACGCCGGACGCCCTGGCCGCCGACCCCGCGCTCACCCTCGTCGCCACGAGGAACGCGGCCGTGTTCGCGCCGCACGCGCTCGAGACGCCGGCGGCACCCCGCGGGGAATACCGGCTGAACCCCCTGTACGCCGTCGAGGACATGGGCGACGCGGTGCGGCTGCGCCTGCGGTTTCCTTCGCCGGACTACGAGGACGAGTACAGCGCCTGCCGCCGCTACCTGCCGCCCGAAGCCCTCGTGCCGCGCGCGGCCCTCGGGACCTTGGACGCGCGGGTCCCGGCCCCTGCGGTGGCGGAACTCGTGAGGCAGCGGGTGGTCCTCGATCTGCCCAGGCGGTACTACTGAACTACTGAGAACAGCGCGCGACCTCGTGGTGGACTCGTTGATGCGGGCACGCCCGCGGGAAGAGGAGCCTCCGTGAAAATCGTCATCGCCGGCGGAACGGGTTTTCTTGGTCGGCCCCTGGCATCCACGCTGGTGGCCGACGGACACGAGGTCGTGCACCTCACCCGCGGGAGTGCCGCGTCCGGGGCGGATGGGGCGCGCCTCGTCACCTGGACGCCCAACGGTGGGAGCGGGCCATGGGCCGAGGCCGTCGAGGGGGCTGGCGCGGTGGTGAACCTGGCCGGCGAATCAATCGCGGGCAAGCGCTGGTCGGCCGCGCAGAAGCAGCAGATCCTCGAGAGCCGCGTGTTCGCCACGCGGAGCCTGGCCGAGGCGATCCGCGGCGCCGCGGTGCCGCCCCCGGTGTTCGTCAGCGGCTCCGCGGTCGGCTACTACGGGCCGCGTGGCGACGACATCGTCACCGAGGACACGACGCCCGGATCCGATTTTCTCGCCGGCGTCTGCGTCCAGTGGGAACAAGAGGCGCAGCGGGCCGAGGGGCCACACACGCGCGTCGTGTGTGTCAGAACGGGCCTCGTTCTCGAGCGTGACGGCGGTGCCCTGCCACCGATGCTCCTGCCCTTCAAGATGGGCGTCGGCGGCCCCGTCGGATCGGGGCGCCAATACTGGCCGTGGATTCACCGCGTGGACTGGGTCGCTCTGGTGCGCTGGGTCATTCGCACCGGGGCGGTCACCGGCCCGGTCAACGCGACGGCGCCCACGCCCTCGACCAATGCGGACTTCGCGGGCGCGCTGGGGCGTGCGCTCCATCGGCCGGCCCTGCTGCCAACGCCGGCTTTCGCGCTGCGGCTGCTGCTCGGCGACATGGCCGATGCGCTCGTCCTGTCGGGCCAGCGCGCGATCCCGGCCAAGGCCGAACGGCTGGGGTTCACGTTCACGCACCCGCACCTCGAGGAGGCCTTCGCGTCAATCTTCCGGCGCGACTGACGGCGTGCAGACCGACGGTCAGTACGCGGCCAGACGGCGCAGTGCGGCGGCAATCGTGCCGGCGTTCGGCAGGTTGGACGCCTCGAGGACGGACGAGAACGGCGCGTGCGTGTCCGGATAGGTCAGGCGCATCACGGGTGCGTCGAGCGCGTCGAACCGCTCTTCGACGATGACGGCCGACAACTCGGCGCCGATGCCCAGCGTCTTGACGTCTTCATGGACGATGAGCGCGCGGCTCGTCTTCTCGACGGACCGCAGGATCGCGTCGCGATCGAAGGGCAGCAGCGTGCGCAGGTCGATCACCTCGACCTCGACGCCCTCCTTCGCGAGCACGTCCGCCGCCTCGAGCGAGGGCGCCACCATGGCGCCGTAGGTCAGGAGCGTCGCATCGTCACCTGGACGCCTGATGGCGGCGACGCCGATCGGCACCACGTCATCGCCTTCCGGCACCTCGCCCTTCGCGCGGCGGTACAGATACTTGTGCTCGAAGTAGACGACCGGGTTGTCGTCCCGGATGGCGGCCTTGAGCAGGCCTTTCGCGTCGAACGGGGTGGACGGGGCAACGACCTTCAGGCCCGGCCGGTGGACGAACCAGGCTTCCGGGTTCTGCGAGTGGTACAACCCGCCGCCGACGTTGCCGCCGCTCGGGGCGCGGACCACGATCGGCACGGACGCGCGGCCGCCGTACCGGTAGCGCAGGGTCGCCGCCTGGTTGACGATCTGATCGAACGCGCACGAGATGAAGTCGGCGAACTGCATCTCGGCAACCGGCCGGTAGCCGCGCAGCGCGGCGCCGACGCTGACGCCGACGATCGCGGACTCGGAAATCGGCGTGTCCACCACGCGGCCCTCGCCGAACTCCTCGAACAGGCCCTGGGTGACGCCGAAGGCCCCGCCGTAGGCGCCCACGTCCTCGCCGAGCACGAACACTTTCGGATCGCGCCGCATCTCCTCGGCGAGCGCCTCGCGAATGGCTTCGAGATACGTCAGTTCCTTAGGCATACAAGTCCGTCACCGCGTCGGCGGGATCCGGGTCCGGCGCGCTCATCGCAAATTCAACGGCATCATCGATCACGGCCGTCACGCGTGCTTCGAC
>JBEQUD010000064.1:0-2403 GCA_040349235.1 Acidobacteriota bacterium | reverse complement strand
ATGCTGACGCCTTTCAGGAACTCGGGCAGCGCGCGGCGCGCCAGCTCCGCGTTCACGACGCCCAGCCCGGTCAGCTGCAGATTAGGATCGACGCTGGCCACAGTGCGCCGGAGCGCGGCGAGGTCCATCGGGCCGCGCGGGTAGAGGTACGTGACGGCGATATAGCGGCCGTCGCGCCTGGTCAGGAAGCGCGAGGCGAACGTGTCGAGGCCATGTTCCTGCAGGCCTTCGTACGTGATCCGCTGGCCGACGTCGAGCAGCCGCGGCAGCCGGCCGAGGAACGGCTCGAAGGCCGCGGCGCGGAACCCGGCGCGATCCGCCGCCGCGGACACCTCGCGCCGGACCACATCCTCGGTGGCCCCTGACGTGCGGATGGCCTCGGCCGTGGCCGCCTGCGCGCGGGCGGGGGGCAGCAGCAGCCCGATCCCGCTCACGGCGATCGTAGGATGCTCGGCCGCGAGTGCGGCGGTCAGGCGCGTGTCAGCCTCGACGAGGGGGTCCACGGCCGGCCCCTCGTTGAGCACCATGAGCACGTCCTGCGGCAGGGAGAAGCGCGCCGCCACGTCGCGTTCGAGCTGGGCGCCCCCGGTTTGGGTCTGCAGCCGCTCGATGCGCGTGTCGATGCGGAGCCGGAACGCCGCCGCGCAGAGGACCACCGTCACGGCCAGTCCGGTCCACACGATGGGGGCCGCGCGCCGCACGACGAACCGGCCGAGGCGATCGGCACGCATCGGGGGCCGCGAGGCCGGCGGCCTCGTCCGCGCCAGCCAGCCGGGCACGAGCGCGATGGTCAGGGCGCACACGAAGAGGATGCCGAGGCCGACGAGGGCGCCCAGTTCCTGCAAGGGTGGGAAGTCGATGAAGACGCGGCCCAGGAACGGCGCCGCCGTCGTCAGCTGCGCCAGGATTACGCTACCCGCCGTTCCGGCGAGGAGCGCCGTGGGGACGGCGCCATTGGTCCGCGGGGCTTCGAGGTGGCGCAGGTACAGCAGGATGATGCCGTCGATGCCGAGGCCGAAGAGCATCCCCGCCGACCCGCTGGTCGCGGCGGACAGGCCGCCGAGCAGATGCCCGGCGACGCCGAGCGCCAGCACCGCCCCGATGACCACAGGCAGGAACCCGTAGACCATGATCCAGGGCGTCCGGAAGAGGACGAGCACGAAGACGAGCAGGAGGACGAGCGAGCCCACCGAGTTGATGATGGCGTCGCGGCGGATCAGCTGTTCCGACTCGAGCGACACGCGGTACGCGCCGGCGGCCTGAATCTGGACCGGCACGCCGCCCGTATCCTGGCTGGCCGCGCGTGCCTCGCGCTCGACGGCGGCAAGT
Organism: Acidobacteriota bacterium; assembly: GCA_040349235.1. Taxonomy (GTDB): domain Bacteria; phylum Acidobacteriota; class Vicinamibacteria; order Vicinamibacterales; family CAVVIG01; genus JBEQUD01. The sequence continues at coordinate 1,074 of JBEQUD010000064.1, read as the reverse complement.
GTCTGGAACAGCGTCTTGCAGAAGTCGATGTCGAACGGCGCGCCGGCCGGCTTGACGATGACGAGGCGGCTGTGGCCATCGGCACTGATGTAGCCCTTGGCGAGCGGATCGAAGGCGATGAGGCCCTTCTCGCGGTCCATGCGGTCGCGGAGCGCGGTCAGCCAGCCGAGCGGATCCTGTTGGACCAGCTCGGTGACCTGCTTCGAAGGCGTCGAGAGGAGATCGCGTGCGTGCGCCAACTCGGCGTCCACACGCGGCGGCCGCACGCGGGCAAGGGCCTCGGCGGCGCCGTCGGGACCGAGCAGCAACAGCGAGCGATCCGACAGGTACGTCCAGTCCTTGCCGGGCTCGAGGAGCTCGGCGTCCACCGATTCGACCTGCGGCGATCGGCGGAGCGCGGCGACATAGGCATCGACGAGATCCTCGTGCTCGGCGACGGCGTCCGCGGACTCGAACACGATGTAGAGATGGTCGAGGCTGCCGAACGTCCGCAGAAACGTCTGGAAACTGCGGACCGCGGGCGCGCGCTGCGGGAGCAGCCGCAGGATATTGGCGTCGAACGCCACGCGCGACACGAGCCAGATGCCGAGCGCCGCCACGAGCCCGGTGGCCACGAGGACGGTGCCGGCGCGGCGGCGGGTCGTCTCGAGCCACGCGATAAGGAGCCGCTGTCCCATCGCTAGGCGGACTGCGGGTCGCGCGCCGTCCGCCGGCACAGCAGCACGATCTCGTCCACGCCGGTCGTATCGACGAGCCCCGCGACGAGGGCGAGCGGTTTCTGGAAGAACATGGCCAGGGGCAGGCCCACGCGGTTGTACCAGAACATTGCCCACGACCGGTGGTGCTCGAGCCACCACATGCCGCGCTCGAGCAGTTCGGGATTGCGCGGCTGCATGCCGTACGCGGCACTCTCCAGCAGTTCGAGATGGTGCTCCGCCAGCAGCGCCAGCAGGGCGGCGGGCTCGTAGCGCCGCACGTGCCCGACCCAGCGATCGAACGAGCACCAGCGGTCGGGATGCACCGGCACGGACACGAGCAGCGCGGCGCCGTCCTTGAGCACGCGGCTCAGTTCGC
>JBEQUD010000391.1:0-7640 GCA_040349235.1 Acidobacteriota bacterium | reverse complement strand
CGACAGCGGCGTGAGGTTCTTCGACGGCCGCAGCGCCCCGCCGTGCCGCGCGTCGCCGAGATTCACCGGTTTGAACGACCGTGCCATCTCGAGGAAGCGCCGCAGCTTGGGCACGGCGTCCTGGTCGTTGCGCCCGCGGCTCGGCACGGCAATCACCACGTAGTCGTCACGGAAGCTCTCGGCGTCGCCGAATCGATGGAGGGTATTGGTCATTGGGCGGCGACCAGCTTCTCGGCCGGCGCAACGGCGGCCGCGTTGGTGATCCGGCCGAGGCCGACGTTCGTCTTCGCGCGCTCGAGCCGATACCCGAGCCGCTCCAGGATTGGCGCCACGCGGTCCTCGCTGCCGTCCTCCTCGCAGCGCGCGCCGACGCCGAGCGCCACCACGGTGTCTATCCGCGTCTCGACGTCCCGCACGATGCGGATAATCTCTTCGGTCCGCGCGATCGGCACCTTGATTTCGACGATCGCGGAGAGCAGTTTCTCGTTCTGGATGTCCGGGCGCAGCGTGCCGGTCGAGACATCCGTCATCAGCGACGTCATGGGATTGCGCTTCTCGAAATCGACGCCCGCCCGCGCGAGCGCCCAGCACATCTCCTGGATTTCGCGCACCCACACGCCGACGCCGGGCCGGCCGAATTCAATCGTGAAGCCGACGTCACCTGACGTGACGCGCCCTGTCACGTCGTTCGTCTTCACTTCTTCGGTGCCGCGGCCTTCGACCCCGGTGGATTCGTGCGGGACCCGCGGGTCCGAGAACGCGCGCCGCACGATGCGCGGCCACGTCAATTCCTCGGGCTCGAACGCGGCGGTGGGGCAGACATCGGGCTCGGGATCGAACCGCAGGCGCAGCACCTGGAAGACGCGCCGCATTGTCCGGACGACGGTCGGATTGAGGTGTTCCTGGCTCAGCCCGTTGAAGCACGCGTAGCACTCGACGCACTCGTCGCGATTGATGGTCGCGCGCTTCTGAACCGGGTCGATGTAGATGGCGCCCATCGGGCACACGTAGGTGCAGTTGCCGCAGGCGACGCACTTCTTCGGGTTGATATGCATGGGACGCGGCGGTTACTGCCCGCCCTCCTTGGTGCCGTAGTTCCGGGTCAGGTACGCGAGGACGGTCTCGATGTCCTTATCGTCCGCCATCAGGCCGCGGTTCTGCATGTCGGTGATGACATCGGCCCACTCGGCCTCGGACTTCCTGAACTTGGTGATGCGCTTGGCGGCGTCATGGCATTCGCTGCACACCCGCTGCACGACCTCGCGCCCAGGCGCGTCAACGAGCGTCGGCGCGGGCGGGTCGTCCGCGGCGGCAGCCGTCAGGACGGCACCGAGCCCAACGGCGAAGAACATAGCCAGTGCCCGACGAAGTGTCAACACTTGGACCGCCCTCGCTCGCTGTTCGCCGGGTTCTCGTGCGTTTCAGCTCTCTCGTCCGCGCCGCCGGTTGCCTGGCGGATGGCCGCGTGCAGCGTCGTCAGGTCGTGGTCGGGGGCGTGGTGCGCGAGGACGGTGAGCGCGGTCCGCGCGAGATGCCGCGCCAACTCCTCCGCCGCGGACGCGGGATCGCGCCTGGCGCAGCCCTCGACGATGCGCGCGTGCTCGGCCGCGGCAATCGACAGCGCGCGTGGCGCACCCTTGATATAAAGCCACCGGTAGCGATCGGCGTGGTCGTACAGCTCGCGAATCGTCCGCAGCATCCGGTCGCCGGCGTGGGCCACCAGCGCGAAGTGAAACGCGCGATCCACGGCCTGCCACTGGCGGAGGTCGCGTCCGGCCAACTCGTCCATCCGGCGCAGGTGGCCGCGCAGGTTCTCGATATCGCGGGGCGTGAAGCGGGCGACGCTGATGCGAAGCGCGAGCGCCTCGTGGACGATGCGCATGGCGTAGAGCTGTTCGAGGTCGCCGACCGAGAACGAGCTGACGCGCCCCCGGTGGTTGACCTCCGCCTCGACGAGGCCCTCACGCTGGAGCATGCGCACGGCCTCGCGCACCGGACCGCGGCTGACGCCGAGGTTGCTCGCGAGCTGCACCTGTGACAGCGCCATGCCTGGCGCGAGCGCGCCCTTGAGAATCGAGTCTCGCAGGCTGCTGTACACCGTCCACGTCATGTCCCGCGCCCTGACGCGAGGCTTGCTGACGCCCGACGTCCCTTCAGTCACACCGGTCCTCCGCGAGAAGTGCTGCCGACGAGTGTACAACTGTTGACACTTTCGGAGACAGGGGAATACCCTTCGTCGGGGGCACTTCGCATGGCGGTGAAGGTCGGCATCATCGGGAGCGGGAACATCGGGACCGACCTGATGATCAAAGTGCTCCGCGCGTCGCGCGGTCTCGAAATGGGCGCTCTGGTCGGCATCGACCCAGGGTCCGACGGGCTCGCACGCGCCGCACGCATGGGCGTCCCCACGACCGCCGCAGGCCTGGACGGATTTCTCGCCATGCCGGGCTTCGCCGACATCGCGATCGTGTTCGACGCGACGTCGGCTGGCGCGCACGCCCACCACAACGCCGTCCTGGCGAAACACGGCAAACAAGTCGTCGATCTGACGCCCGCGGCCATCGGGCCGTATGTCGTGCCGGCGGTCAACCTCGACCTGCTCGCGGATGCGCCCAACTTGAATATGGTCACGTGCGGGGGCCAGGCGACCATCCCGATCGTGGCGGCCGTCAGTCGCGTGGCGCCAGTCGCCTACGCGGAAATCGTGTCGAGCATCGCCAGCAGGTCCGCGGGGCCAGGCACGCGGGCCAACATCGACGAGTTCACGCAGACAACTGCGCGCGCCATCGAGGCCGTCGGAGGCGCGGCCAAAGGGAAAGCCATCATCGTGCTGAACCCTGCCGAGCCGCCGCTCGTCATGCGGAACACGGTGTTCTGCCTGGTCGATGGGGCCGACCCGCGCGCCATCGAGGCGTCCATCGAGCAGATGGCCGCCGACGTCCGCGCCTACGTGCCCGGATACCGGCTGAAGCAGGCGGTCCAGTTCGACGACATCACCGCGCAGTGGCCGGTGCGCCTCGAGGGCAGCGCGACGCGGACGCGCGGCACGAAGGTGACGATCTTCCTCGAGGTGGAGGGCGCCGGGCACTACCTGCCGAAATATGCCGGCAACCTCGACATCATGACCGCCGCGGCGCTCAGGACCGGCGAGTATCTCGCAGAACGCCTCACGACCCGAATCGGCGCGAAGGACGGCGTGACAGCATGAAGCCGGCCCACCTCTTCGTGCAGGACGTGACGCTTCGCGACGGCATGCACGCGATGCGCCATCAGTACTCGATCGCCGACGTCGAGCGCATCGCCGCGGCCCTCGACCGCGCGGGCGTGGACGCCATCGAAATCGCCCACGGGGATGGCCTCGCGGGCTCGAGCTTCAACTACGGCTTCGGCGCGCACTCGGACATCGACTGGATCGAAGCCGTTGTGCGCAGCGTCACGCGCGCGAAGGTCACGGTCCTGCTCATTCCCGGCATCGGGACGATGGAGGACATCCACGCCGCGCATCAGGCGGGTGCCCACTCGGTCCGCATCGCCACACATTCCACGGAAGCCGACATCGCGAAGCAGCACATCGAGTATGCCCGGACGCTCGGCATGGACGTGTGCGGGTTCCTGATGATGGCGCACATGAACACGCCAACGGGCCTCGCCGCCCAGGCGAAGCTGATGGAATCCTACGGCGCGCACTGTGTGTACGTCGTGGACTCGGCCGGCGCGCTCCTGATGCACGAGGTCGCCGAGCGGTTCGACGCCTTCGGCGACGTGCTCGCCCCCGCAACCGAGAAGGGCATGCACGCGCACCACAACCTGTCGCTCGGCGTCGCCAACACGCTGGTCGCCATCGAGCACGGCGCGACCCGCATCGACGGATCGCTCGCGGGGATGGGCGCAGGCGCGGGGAATGCGCCGATCGAGGTGTTGATTGCCACGCTCAACCGCCTCGATCTTCCGCATCGCTGCGACCTCTTCCAGTTGATGGACGCCGCGGAAGACATCATCCGGCCGATGCAGGACCGCCCGGTACGGGTTGACAGGGAAACGCTGTCGCTTGGGTATGCCGGGGTATATTCCAGTTTCCTGCGCCACGCCGAGGCCGCCGCCGCGCGCTACGGCATCGACACCCGTGCCATCCTCGAAGAACTGGGCCGCCGCCGCATGGTCGGCGGACAGGAAGACATGATCGTGGACGTCGCGTTGGACATGGCCAACGCCCGCAACGGCGGAGCGTGGGCGTCGCCGGCGAGCACCTGACGGTACAGAAGTGGCCGCCGCGCTGCCCACGGCGCTCGCGCAGCACGTGCGTTACAACGCGGTCAGCCAACAAAAGCCGGATCCCGCTCGACTGAGTAGGAGGTGCTACGATCCCTCTGACGATCGGAGGGGCCTGATGTATACGAAATTTCACACGGCCTGTCTTGCGCTGGTGCTCGCCACGCGCACCGTGGGCGCGGCGCAGTCGCTGGCCGGGGTCGCGCAGCAGGAAGAGGACCGCCGGAAAGCGATTGCGGCACCAGCGCGAGTCATCACCGACAAAGACCTTCGACCGGTCCCGACTTCGGCGCCGGAGGCGAAAGCCGCAGCGCCCGCCGAGGCCGGCGCGAGCGCGGCCGTCGCACGGAAGGAAGCGGAGAAGGATTACGTCGCGGTGGCCCCCGCCCAGTACCGCGCGGGGGCGCTGCCCGGGATACCGACCGTCGCCATCAGCGGAGGCGAGGCATGGCTCGAGCTGACCGTCGATGCCGAGGGCCGCGTCACCGATATCGCGACACTGCGCCACACGGCGCCGTTCACCGAAGCGCTGACAGCGGCGGTGCGCACATGGCAGTTCCGGCCGGCCGAAGACGCCGTCCGGCCGGAGACGGGCCGAGACGTCGATCTCCGCACGCGCAAAGCGGTCACCTCGAAGGTACTGGTCATCTCGCTCTTCCGTCCGCCGGCGTTGTACGCGACGACCCTCGGCGACCCGCCGAAGGATGTCGCCGGCCCATCGGACGCGGTGCCGTTTCCGGCCGCGTCCATCGCCATGCCGCTCTTCCCACCGCGCGCGGTGTTCGAGGGTGTCGTGATGGCGGAACTCCATGTGGGCGCAAACGGCCAACTGATCAAGGCGGCCATCATCAAGCCGGCGCCGCCTTTCGATGGCCCGACGCTCGATGTCGTGCGGCGGCTGACCTTCCGTCCCTCGCGGGTGCACGGCCAGGCGGTGCCGGGCTTCGTCTACGTCATCGCCGGCTTTCGGCAGCCGATTACGCCCGCGACCGGGCAAGCGCCGCAGCCGGGTCCGCCGGCAACGCCCTGACACGCCAGCGCGTGGTGCCCGCGGGGCGCCAGGCTCGTCTTATTTGACGAGACACGCGACGACGATGGCGACCAGCCCAATCGCCATCAGCCAGGGCAACCCTCCCCCGGCCGCCAGATCTTCAGGGGCGACGCCCGGCCCCTCGGTGGCGCGCGCCATCACCTGACTGACGCGCGACTGCGCCGCAAATGACAGCGCGAGGGTGGCGAGCAGGAAGAGCCATCCCCCGGCCAGCAGCACACGCGCGCCGACCGATGCCCCGGACGCTCGGACCAACAGGACCAGCGTGCCGCCGAGGCTCCCGAACGCCACCCCGGCGAGGAGCCGCAGGCGGCCGATCTCCCGTTCGCCCGCCTGGCGCAGCAGCTCGAGCCGCAGGGTGCGTTCGGCCTGCGCACGTTCGCGCTCCACCTGCTCGCGCTCGCGCTCGAGCCGGCTCGCGTCGCGGTCGAAGGCTTCCTTCAACGCGGCGACGACCACCCCTGCGAGCTGCGCGTCGAGCGGCGCGGGGGTTCGCCCGTCAACCGTTAGGGCCGAGTCCGCCGTCCGGCGGCGTGGCGCCCGGCCAAGCGCCAGGTTCGTGATGTCGAGAGCGACGTCCAGAAGACCCAGCCAGGGTAAGGCCATGTTGTCCTACTTCCAGGTACCAAGCCAGCGTTCGCGAAATGCCCGCTGCGCCGTCGTCAACGTCCCGCCTGCCGACTCGACCGGCACGACCTCCACGCGCGGGTCCTCGACAAGCGTCACGGCCGCCGTCACCACGGCGCCGCCTCGCCTGGCGAACACCATCGGCACGCGATCACCCGGCTTGTGCCGCCGCAGCACCGCACTGACATCGTCCATCGAGACAATGCGTGCGCCGTCCAACCGGCGAATCTCGTCATCTTCGTCCAGGCCGGCGGCGTACAGCGGCCACGTCGGCGCGGTGAGTCCGACGACGGCGGCGCCCGTGCCCGCGGCACTGAGCTGCACGTCGCCCAGCCACGCACGGCCGGGGGCGGCGGGCCGCACGACGAAACCGGCAGGGGCGACGAGCGCCGCGTAGTCGGGCAGTTCGCGTCCGCGGACGTAGCGCGCGAAGAAGCCGCTGGCGAACGTCCGATCGCCGCTGACCTCGCCGAGCGTCGCTTCTGCGTCGTCCAGCGTGTACGGAGCATCGACGTACCCCTCGCGCGCACCGCCCGGCTTGCCGTAGCGCCGCCACATCGCGCGCATGAAGTCGTCGAGGTTGACCCGGCCATCGGTCCGCGCCCGCAGGGTCAGGTCGAGCGCCAGCGCCAAGGCCCCGCCGACCTGGTAGTACGACGTCACGCTGATCGACCAGTTGGTGCGGTCGATGGGGCGCGCGCCGTCGGTCAACGGCGCCAGGCGGCTCATCTCGACCGGCGTGCGGAAGAGACGCCCCGTGCCATCGACGACGGCCGCGACGAGCGCGGTCAGCTCCTGCGCTTCGGTCTTGACATCGACGAGCCCGGCGCGCGTCAGTACCAGCGGCCCGTAGTACTGCGTGAAGCCCTCGGCCAGCCAGAGGTTGTCCGACGTGTTGGCGCGCTCGAGATCGAACGGCTCGAGGTCGCGGGGCCGGATGCGCTCGACGTTCCAGGAATGGAAGAATTCGTGCGCCACGGTGGCGAGCATGTCGAGACGGCTGCCGGCAATCGAGCCCATGGATGTCATCACCGTGCTGTTGCGATGCTCCATCCCGTCGCTGTTCGCGTAGGGCAGGTAGTCGGCGAGGAACGTATAGTTGCCAGGTTCGTACGGCGGAAACTCGCCGTAGATCGTCCCTTCCTCGCGCACGACCTTCGCGACGTCCTTCACGAGGCCCTGGAGCTCCGCGGGGGTTCCCGTATGGTGGGCGGCAAACCGGAACGTCCGGGCGCCGACGGTGAAGGACTCCATCGCGAGCGGGCCGAATTCGATGGGGCTGTCCATCAGATACTGGAGATTGGGTGCCGTGAACTCGCTCGGGGAAGCACCGGGATGGAGCTGCGTGGCGGCCCGCCACGGCGCCCCGGCCGGCGCATCGAGGGCAACCGAAACCGGACGGTCGTCGAGGCCCCGCGCCCACATGATGACGGCGGGCATGTTGATGTGGGCGTGCGTCGCATCCACGGCGAGATAGGTGCCATCGATCCGATCGCCGTAGACCTTGTACGCGACAGAGACACGCGGCCCGTGCGCCCGCACGCGCCAGCCGTAGGCGTCGGGCTGCTCGAGGGGCAACTCCGCGCCGTCTTCGCCGTAGGCGTGCACGTCGTAGACGTTCTTCGCGAAATCGTGGAGGGAATACCGCCCCGGCGACGCGCGGCTGACGCGAAGGGCGAGCGGCGCGTCGTCG
>JBEQUD010000388.1:0-8126 GCA_040349235.1 Acidobacteriota bacterium | reverse complement strand
ACCCGGCGCGCCCCGTTCGGCAGCGTCTGCGCCGAGGCGCACGCCGCGACGGCCAGAACCGCCAGGAGCACGAGGACGACGCGCCGCGGAGCCATCACCGCGCCGTCACCGCTTGCGAGGATCGACATCCGTCTTGGGCGCCGTCCGTGTCGCAGCCAACGCGGCATATTCCTCGTCGCTCAGGTAGTTGACGTTCATCCAGGCGTGCGCCATCTCGTCCACCGTACGGTCGCCGTAGCCGACCCATTGGTCGGAATCGGGATTGAACGGGTTCGCCTTCGTGTTGTCGTGCCACGCGACGACGTGCACGATCGTGCCCCGGGGCAGGACGGGCGCCGCGTCGTCGGCGTAGATGTAGCTGGTCATCCAGTTGAAGTTGAAGTTGGCCACGAAGTTGATGACGCGGGACGACCCGTCGGGCAGGATAGCCTCGATCTCCATCGCCTTCCCGCGCCAGTGCATGTGCGGCTGGAAATTCTGGAGCAGCGCCGCCTGTTTCAGGATGGTGAAGCCTTCGTCCTGCACGATGGTGTTCGGCGGGATATCGAGCGAGGCGCGGCCCTTGAGGGCGGTGAAAGGCACAGCGTACGTCCGATGGGTGGGTTCCTGGCCCTTCGGGTAGAACCAGAGCGCCATCTCGACGCCCGCCGGAATCTCCTCGCCGACCGCGTGCAGGTGGATATCCCACGAGAACTTCGAACCCGGGAGCAGCAGTTTGCCCGTGTCCGCCCGGTACAGGTCGTAGCGTTCGCCGATCGCCCATTCGAGGAACTGCGCGTGCCGCCCCTCCAGATCTTCCCGGTTGCCGTTGTTGATGGTGGCCGTGATGATGCCGCGATTGATGCTGTCGGGGTCGCCGTCCTGCACGAGGTACGCGATGCTGTGATGGACGACTTTGCGTGCTGCCATCGTTGACGGCCGGATTTCCGCGGCCCGCACCCAGCGCGGCTCGGTCAGGCCGATGTCGCTCGTCGGACGCCACCAGACGTCCGGCCGGTGGGCGGGCATCGTGTACGGGTCGGCCTTGACGACGAGGTCCGGTTTGCCGAGGCCGTCTCGCTCCGCGGCCCATTCGTTGGTCGTCAGGGCCGGCTTCAGCGGCGGCATGTCCTTCGGATCGCCCATCGGCGCCCCGGCATCGACCCACCGGACGACGGCGTCGATCTGCTCGTCGCTCAAGGACATGTCGTTCTTGAAACGCTGGACGCCGACGTTGCGATCGAGGTGCCACGGCGGCATCTGCCGGCGCGCGACGCGGTCCTTGATGGCTTTTGCCCACGGGCGGACTTCGTCGTAGGTGCGCAGCGACATCGGGGCAATCGAGCCCGGCTGGTGGCAGTCCTGACACTTGCTCTGGAGAATCGGCGCGATGTCCCTGGCGAAGGTCACCGGCGGCGGCTCTGACGCGGCGCCGGTGCCGGCGCCGAGCAGGCAGGCGGTGAGCGTCCAGGCCGCGTGTCGAGTCAGTCGGCCCCTCAGGGCCTCGACGATCCGCATAGGCCGGCTCCTTTTGAACGGACCCGAATTATATGTCGGCGCGGTTCGCGGCGCGGTCCGGATCGCACCGGTCGTCCTATCGGAGCGGGAGCAGCGGCGTTTGGCCCTCTGGCAGCTGCTGGCCGAAGGCCGCCAGCTGCGCCGCCTCTGCGGACGAGAGCGTGACGAGCTCGACCACGTGCACGGTGCCGCGTCGGCCGAACAGGCGGAGGACCTCGGCAAACGTCGCGGAGGGCACCTTTTCTTCACGAAACATCGCACGCACGAGATTGATGATGGCTGTTTCCTTCTCCCCGAGCCCCGCGGCGGGCTTGTCGTATTTGATGAGGTCGATGATGGCTGGCTCGAGGTGGTGGGCATCCTTCGGGTTCCTGGCCAGCGTTTCCCATTGTGTCCATTGGTACTGCGAATCCCGCTCGCGCGCCGTGACGAGCACGGCGATGGCCACCAGGCGGTCCGGTAGTCCCGTGCTGTGGGTCACGTAGTGGTGCGCCAGCCCCGACGGCGCCGCGAGCTTGGGGTCGTACAGCCGCACGCTGGTCGTGTCGGCCCCGGCGCGGGCCAGCTCGTCGAACGCCGCCTTGCCGTCGGCGTCCATGTTCTCGCGTTTGGGCAGGGGGAGGCGGTTTCTGGAGTCGGCATAGACGTCCGCCGGCAGCGGGCCTTGGGGCGGTGCGACGGTCGACGGGCGCACGGGCTTCCACGGGTGGGTCCGCCCGGCCGGGAGCAGCGGCTGCTGGCCCTCTCGCAGTTGCTGGTCGAACGCCGTCATCTCGGTCGTGCACGCGGCATAGCCGGTCATCACGTTGACCAGGTCCACCGTGAGGCGCGGGCCGAACAGCCGATGCACGTCGGCGAAGGTCGCGGCCGAGACCATCTTCTGCCCCAGCATCTCGCGTCCGAGGCGGATGACAGCGGTTTCCTTCTCGCCGAGGCCATTGGCCGGTTTGTTGTACTTGATGAGGTCGATGATCGACGCCTCGATGTGCCGCGGATCTGCCGGGTCCCGGCCATCCGTCTCCCACTGGGTCCACTCGAACTGGCAGTCGAGTTCGCGCGCCGTCGTGAGCACCGCGATCTCGAGCAGGCGGCTGGGTAGCCCCGTCTGGTTCTTGAGGTAGTAGGCGGCCTCGCTCATCGGCTTCGCCAGTTTCGGGTCGTAGAGCCGGGGCAGCGGGCGCTGCGACCGCCGGGTCATGTCGTCGAAGATCTTCTTGGCGTCGTCATCGACGTCCTCGCGCCTGGGTAACGGTAGGCGGTTGCCCGACTCGGGGTCGATATCCTTGGGAATTGGCGTGCCTGCACCGGCGGTGCGCGCCGTCTGCGCGTTCGCTGCGGCCGCGAACAAGGCGCCCGTGAGTGCGAGTAGAACGATTCCGGCCTTTCTCGACACGTCCATGTCCGTCTCCCTCGTGTGGCGCACCCCGACCGGATCGTTGGCCAGGCGCGTCAGCCGGACGATACGTTACACCCATCGAGGACTGATCGAGGACTGATCGGGGGGCGGCTGGCTCTCGCCCAGGCAACAGCCTCAGGTCAGCTAAGATGCGTCCAGGCTCGTTCAGCTGCGGGTCGTTGGGGGGATTGTGCAGGAGAGGCGGTATCCCGGGCGCCCGATCCTGGGCGTCGGCGCGGTCGTCATCGATGCGGGGCGCGTGCTGCTCGTCGAGCGCGCCCACGAGCCGCTCAAAGGCGAATGGAGCCTGCCGGGTGGGGCGGTGGATGTCGGCGAGACCGTCCTCGATGCCGTGCACCGAGAAGTGCGCGAGGAAACGGGGCTGGAGGTTGCCGTCGGGCCGCTCGTGGAGGTCGTCAATCGCATCACGCACGACGCCGAGGGGCGGGTCGAGTACCACTTCGTCATCCTCGACTACGCGTGCCGGCCGACGGGCGGGGCCCTCGCGCCAGCATCCGACGCGGCCGCAGCGCAGTGGGCGAGGCGCGACGATCTCGCGCGGTTCGGCTTGACGGCGGTCGCGCGTGCGGTCATCGAGAAGGCGTTCGACCAGGGGTTCGCTTGACGCGTTCCCACCGCGCCCCCTACACTCCTCGTCAGCAGTGACGGATCTCGTTTTCTTCTACGGCACCCTGATGAGCGGCTTCAAGCGTCCCGGCCGCTCGAAGATTGACGCCAAGCTGAAGTCGGAGGGGCGTGGCTCGATTGCCGCGGCACTCCTCGACCTGGGCATCTACCCGGCGGCGATTCCCGCGTCGGACAGCCGTGTGCGCGGCGAGGTCTACCGCATGCTCGACAGCACGCCTGTGCTGGACGCACTCGACGAGATCGAAGGCTTCCGGCCGGATCGGCTGGACGAGAGCCTCTATACGCGCGTCGAAGTCCCGGCGTTGTTCGATGACGGCCGTGCCGAGAACGTCTGGGTCTATTTCTACAACGCGCCGCTCGGACGCGCCCACCGCATCGCCTCGGGCGACTACCTCGAACACCTCAAAGTCAGGTAGCTCGTCAAGTCAGGTCGCTCGGCCGGCTTTGACGGTTTCAAGAAACGCGAGAATCACGCCGGCCACGCGGTCGGACATCTCGACGAACTCGATGCCGGACCGGTAGAGCACCGTGTCCTGGTCCACGTCGCTGATGTGGCTGTGGACGACGCGGCCTTTGACAATGACCGAGCGATCGCCGAGCGCGAGCCGGAAATCGTGAAGGGAATCGAGATGGAGCGGGAAGCTGGTCTCGACCTGCGCCCCTGTTGCGCCGATCTCGGTGACGACCATCGGCTGGAAGATCATCACTTCGCCGTCCAGCTCGCCGACGAGCGGCAGGCGCTCCGAGCCGCGTCTATTGGCATCCGCCCCAGCCATTCGCGGGACTATAGCACGGGGCGCGCATCCAGTCCGCGCCAAACCGGTCCGCGCCGACGGGCGCGGCTCACTTCAACCGGTTCAGCAGCGCCCGTGCCTTCGTCTTCCATTCCTGATCCTCGGGCGCCCATGCCGGGTCGAGCGGCGCATCGAGGACCTGCTGCAGGTGGGTGCGCGCCTCCGCCTTGCGCCCTGTGTCCAGGTACAGCTCGGCGAGAAAATAATGCGTCGCGGTGCTGTCGGCTTTGTATTTCAGCGAAGCGCGCAGGTGGGCCTCGGCCTGCGCGTTGCTGCCGCCGAAGAACCCGGGCACCTTCTGGTACCAACGGCCGAGCGCGCGATCCGCAGACCCGTCATTGAACGACGGATCAAGCCGAAAGACGGCCTCGAGCTCGTCCTTGATGCGTTTGCGGTACTTGAGTCCCGCCCGGATGCCGAACGACTCGGCGAGCGCCCCCATGTTGGCTGCCACCCAGAAGTGGCCTTCGGGCCGGTCGGGGGCGAGGGCGATGGCCTGTTCGCCCGCCTGGATGCCCTGCTCGTAAACGCGTCGCGCCTCCGATTCCGGCGCGTGTCCGCCGAGCCAGTAATTGGCACGGGCGAGCTTCCACGCCGCCTCGACATCGGTCGGGTGTCGGGCGAGCGCCTCAGTCCACAGGCGCGCTGCCTGTTGCGCGCTGGCGAGGTTGGTACGGTCTGCGTAGAGCGCATCGGCCGACTGGGCGGCGGCGGGCCAGCCCGTCAGCGAGATGTACAATAGACAGATGCAGGACCTCATCCGGAGTCTACTGGCGGAACTCGGGGAAGACCCGCGCCGTGAAGGCTTGGTCGATACACCCAAGCGGGTCGAGAAGGCGCTGAAGTTTCTCACGGGAGGCTACGCTGCTGACGTGGACGAGGTGCTGAACAACGCGTTGTTCACCGTCGATTATAGTGAGATGGTCATCGTCAAGGACATCGATTTCTATAGTCTCTGCGAGCATCACCTGCTGCCGTTCTTCGGCAAGTGTCACGTGGCCTACATTCCGAGCAACCGAGTGATCGGCCTCAGCAAGATTCCCCGGCTCGTGGATGTCTTCAGCCGTCGCCTCCAGGTCCAGGAGCGGCTGACGAGCCAGATCGCGGACACCATCCGCGACAAGATCGCCCCGCTCGGCGTGGCGGTCGTCATGGAAGCCACACACCTTTGCATGTCCATGCGTGGCGTGGAGAAGCAGAATTCGTTCGCGGTGACGAGCGCGATGCAGGGCGCGTTCCGGACCAATTCCCGGACGCGCATGGAGTTCCTCGAGCTCATCAAGCTGCGCACCGCTGGCCCGACGATGATTCGCGAGAGCACGACCGCGAGCGTGGCGTGCATGGCCGAGGACTGAGGCGGACGTTCTATACTGGTCCCATGCGCTGCCTCCTGGCCGCTGGGCTCCTCGCGCTTGCCGTCGTTCCTGTTTCCGCGCAAACCCGTAAGCCGCCCCGTCGTCCTCCGCCGCTGCCAGCCTTGCAGATCGCGGCGCCCGAGATGGTCTGCCCGGCTCCGCTCGGCATCGGCGTCTCGACCAAGCGCGCCTTCTGCGACGTGATGACCGGCCGCGACCCGGCGGGCGGGATGCTCGTGAAGTTGCCCCCGCACAAGGGACCGGTCACGTTGATGTTCGACCTGCACAACCGGCACACGTATTCCGAGGAACAGACGAAGGCCAAGCGCGCCTTCGCGCGCTATACGGCCACGATCGGCGTGCTGACGATGGACAACACGCTCATCAGCCGCGCGGCGGTGCAGAATGAATTCCGCTCGATCTCCGACCTCGTGGACCGCGTGGGCGGGGGGGCAGGGCCGGGAGGCGTGAAAGCCGTGGCGCCGACAGGTATCGAACCCATCAGCATCGTGATTCCGGAGACCGAGGCCGAGGTGAGCATCCTCGGGGAAAAGCTGCTCGTCGAACGCCCCGACGGCTCGGCGACGTACTCGCAGCCTGGGCGGCCCGTCGCCGACATCAGCCACGTGACGATCGAATACCGGCCGGCCCCGCCCCCGAAGGTGGTGACGAAGAAAGCCCCCAGCAAGTCCGCCGCACGCCGCAGGTAGCCGCCGCAAGCAGCCGACGATGACAACGAAAAAGGGCCGGCGGTTGCCCGCCGACCCTCTTCGTTTCGCGACTTCGTTTCGCGACCTTGTGCTTCGCGACCTTTTTCCGCAACTTCTCCGCGCCCGCAGGTGGCCGGTGCGGCGCGCTGTGCGCCCTAGACGACCGGCTTGTGCAGCACTTCCTGCACGGCCGGCTTCTTCTTGGCGCTGCCGAGGCCCTGAATCTGTAGCGTCGGCTGCTCCTTGAGGACGTGCTGGGCGTAGAGCTTGGCCATCTCCTGGTGGTACCGCTCGTCCTTGTCCGATTCGTCCTTGTGCTTGCGGGCCGCAAGCTTTTCTTCGCGTGCGTTCTTCGCGATGCCCAGGTCGTCGAGGTCGTGCTGGGCGCCCGCGCGGACGGCCTCCTCGTTCAGCTTGAGCGAGTGCGCCGTGGACGACAGCTCGACCGCCTTGCCGCCGGCGAAGATTTCGTGGCGGCCGTGCTCTTCGTACCACTTGGTCAGCGTGGCCGTCATGTGCATCTTCTCGATGATGTTGCGCCAGCCGATGCCGGTGTTGTACGCACAGAAGGAGATCTCGCCCTGCTGCGTGGCATACGGGATGATGCACATCTCGGTGCGGCGGAAATCGTAGTTGAAGAGATCCTGGAACCACATGCCCGCAATGAAGAGGAAGTTCCAGCGGTCCGCGCGGCGCTTGGCGATGTCGTCCATCGTCCGGTCGCCTTCGACCTTGCCGTACTTGCCCTTTTCGGCCGACTTGGTGGCGCCGAAGGTCTTGTCGAACTTTTTGAGCAGGTCCGTCAGCTTGAAGTGCGTCGGAGAGTTGAACGAATCGTAGTTGCGGACCAGGGCGAGCGCCATCCCGAACACGGACAGGAACCGTCCACGCCCGGCGTCGCTCACGGCGGCGACGTCCTTGGCCAGCTGCTCGGCCTTGAGGAACTTGGTGACGGGGACCGCCTCCTTCGTTTCCTTGTCGATCATGACGGCCATGCCGACGCCGCAGTTCGGGTGGCAGCCGCACGTCAGCTGCCCGAACTCCTTCTCCGCGCCGTGCGTGACGTCGGCCCAGTCCGTGAAGCTGCCCATGAACGAAATCGGGAACCAGTCGCGCACCGGCTCGCCGAGACCCGTCTGGTTCTTCACGTCGTGCGCCAGGTGCGACAGCGTGTAGCGCTGCGCCGCGCGGCGTTCCGGCGTCACTTCCTCGTCTCGACCGTTGAACGACACCGGCTGGAACGAGAGGAAGTTGCTCTTGCGCGGGTTATCGAGCGCGAACTCGATGATGCGTCCGACCTGCTCGTTGTTCACGCCGTTGACGATCGTCACGACCGGCACGATGTCCACGCCGTTGTTCCACAGGTTTTCAATCGCCTGCAGCTTCACGTCGAAGAGGTTGCCGACGCGGCGGTGCGAGTTGGCCGCGTTACCGATGCCGTCGAACTGGAGATACGCGTAGCGGAGACCGGCTTCGGCGGCCGCTTTCGCGAACTCGGGGCTCTTGGCGAACTCGATGCCGTTGGTCGCCGCCTGCACGCTGCTGTAGCCCACTTCGCGCGCGTAACGCACCGCGTCGAGGAAGTACGGCGACATCGTCGGCTCGCCGCCGGAGAACTGCACCGACATCTGGCGCTTCGGCTTGATCGTGATCGCGTTGTCGAGCACCTGCTTGATGTCTTCCCACGTCAGCTCGTGGACGAACCCGACCTGGTTCGCGTCCATGA
>JBEQUD010000387.1:0-4145 GCA_040349235.1 Acidobacteriota bacterium | reverse complement strand
AGGTACGGGCGGTGGTCGACTCCATGCTGTTCATCGACGAGGCGCCCCTGCCGGCGCCCGTCCGCGGGTCTGCGGCGTTCGCCCAGGTATTTGCGTCAAGGGGACAGCGTGACGACAACGGGCGGTCCCTTCGCGACCTAGACCTCCGCCGCCGTCTCTTCCGGTATCCGTGCAGCTACCTCATCGAGAGCGCCATCTTCGACGATCTGCCGGCGGCCGCGAGGGATGCCGTGTTCGAGCGCTTGTGGGCGGTCCTGTCCGGACGCGAGAAGAGTGCGACGTACGCCCGTCTCTCGGCCATGGACCGTCTCGCGACCGTCGAGATCCTCCGAGCCACCAAGAAAGACCTGCCCGGCTATTTCTGGGGCAAGGTCGATCGCTGATGCACACCGGGACAGACTGCAGTACGGCGTCCTCGCAGGCGCGGTTGGCGTTGACACGTCAGCGCGCACTTCGATAGGCTGAACGCCGCGTGCGGTCCCTTCGTCATCGTCTCGTCGCGCTCGTATTCGCCGTGGTGGCGTGCCAGGTGGCCGGCATCGCCGGCACGCCGGTGGCGCTCGGGACGATGCTCGTCACCGACTCGACGGGCGGCGACGAGGTGGCCTGCACTTGCACCCACGGGCCCAACGCCGAGTGCCCAATGCACGAGCACAAGAAGCCAGCGCCTCCCTCGCGCGACACCCGCTGGTGCACCGGCTGCCATGACGCCGCGGACATGGTCTTGACGCCGATCGTCGGCTTCGTGGCTCCGCTCGTGGATCGCCAGGGTGTGGATGCGCCAGTGGGTGTGGCCGCTTCCGTCACTGCTGCGGTCGATTTTTCGCTCGACCTCGCCCGTCCACCCGCTTCGCCCCCGCCTCGCACGTAACCTCGCCCGCTCGATTTCCATCGTCGTCCACGCTCCGGTGTCTTTGACACACCGTGTGTCGATGCGTTCGTTCGGCTGCCCAGTCGCGTGATCCCACACGTCCGGCGCGTCCGACGAACGTCGCGGGATTGATTTCATTCATTCGGACGTCTTGTGCGGTCCGGCAGACGTCGGGCCGTCGCTGAGGCACGGAGCGTCATCGTGAAGTTCTACAGACTCGTGAGTCGGACGGCCATCGGATGTTGTCGCGACAGTGTGGGTCAAGGGATATTGGGGGAATAGTGGCTGATATCTCTGGCGGGGATCGTGTGGCTCGCCTAGGAGGATCCGGCGATGCGCGAACGCGTGCAGGACGAACTGGATGACCTGGACTGAATCGCGGCGGCGCCTTGTGAAGGCATCGCTTGCGGTCGCGCTCGCGCTCGCCAGTGGCTGTGGGCGGGGCGCTGGCGGGGCCACGCCACGCGCCAGCGCAGCCGCGCATCGCTATCACCTGACCGGCCAGGTCATCGACGTCGATGCCGCGCACCAGTTGTTGACGATCAAGCACGCACGGATCGTGGGCTACATGGAGGGGATGACGATGCCCTTCCATGTGCCGGACCAAGGGGCACTCGACGCGGCCCAGCGGGGGACCAAGGTGGAAGCCACCTTGGTCGTGGACGGCGACCACTCCTGGCTCGAGGAGATCGCGCTGGTCTCCGGCGAGGAGGACAGCGACTGGGCGGCCTTGACCGCGGGCGCCCAGCCGGGCGACGAGGTGCCCGACTTCGTGCTCATCAATCAGGACCATCAGGTGCTCTCCCTGAAGCAGTTGCGCGGCAAAGCCGTGGCGTTGACCTTTATCTACGTCCGGTGCCCGCTGCCCGACTTCTGCCCGTTGATTTCGACGCGCTTTGCGGCTGCCGAGCGTCTGCTGCAGGCGTCGCCTGCGCTGGCCGCCTCGACCGCGCTCGTCAGCGTCAGCTTCGACCCGGCGTTCGACACGCCAGAGGTCTTGGCGCGCTATCGGGCGACGTTTCTCGGGGAGTCCGAGCGGCAGACCCAGCACTGGCAGTGCGCGACGGGATCGGTCGAGCAGATCCGAGCCATTACGACATTCTTTGGTCTGCAGTACGCACCGGACTCCGGGCAAATCAGTCACTCGCTGCGCACCGTCATCATCAGGCCGGATGGACGGATTGCCAATGTCCATCCGGTCAACGACTGGAGTCCCGAGCGGCTCGTCGCGGAACTAGCGGACGCCGCCGCGGCGTCGGAAAGGCAATAACGTGAGGAGGAAGGTATCCGTGACCGGCGGGATGTTTGTCGTCGGGCTGCTCGCGGTCGTCGCCGCAATCGTGCTCGTGTCCCAGAGCACGCCCTCGCGCCGGCGGTTTACGGCGGTCCCGCTCGGCCCCGAAGCCGAAACCCACCTCGCGGTCCCAGGCGCCATGAACGTCGCGCCGTCGCTCGCCGCGCGGTGGCCGTTCGTCGTCCTTGCCTGGACGGCGAGGACGGCGATCGAATCGGCGGTCTACGTGGCAAGCAGCACGGACAACGGTGCCTCGTTCTCGCGGCCCAGGCGCATCGTGGCCACGGTGTCGCCCGTGGAGGCCGTCACGATACTGGGGCCGCGTGTCGTGCTCGGGCCGTGGCGGACGAACGCGGATTACGAACCCGTCATGCCCGACGTGCACGTCGTCTGGCACGTCGGTGCGGGGCAGGGCGCGCGACGACGGGCTGCGAAGTCCGTGGACGCCGGCCGATCGTTCGTGGACGAGCCGATGGACGACGATCAGCCGGCTGACCTGCCGAGGCCGGGGCCGCGCACGCCGGGTCTCGCGCAGTGGCGCGAGGCATTCGCCGAGGCCCCGCCCGCACACCTGCATGGCGCCTATGACGAATGCGGCACGCTTCTCGCGGTGTGGGACGACGCGTCTTCTGGTGTGCCTCGCGTCGTGATGCGTCGATTCGTCGAGGACAACACCGGCGCCGAGCACGCGCTACAGACCGTCGTCGTGAGCGGCGCGTCACCCGCCAGCCATCCGACCGTTGCGAGTGTGCTGGGCGGCGTGATAGTGGCGTGGACCAGCGGCACCGTCCCGGCACCTGTCATCGCCCTCCGCCGGATCGGGTTGGAGAGCATTTGCCAGGCGCGGCCCAACGGGTAGCCGTGGCAACCACTGTTCGATCGGCAACCCGCGACAAGGTTCGCGCGCACCGGTTCCGGTTGCGGAAGCAGGGTCTTCGTCCGGTTCAGATCTGGGTTCCTGACGTTCGGTCGAAGGCATTCGCTCACGCCGCCCCATCTCGGCCTGGGACGCCGAATGAAACGTGGCGAAATCTGGGCCGTCGCAGGTGGCGCGGCCTACGCGGGCAAACCTCGGCCTGCGGTTGTCAATCGCGGCATCTTCGTGTTCTCAGGGCTTTCCGAAACCGTGGCCGAGAAGGGTTAGCCCTGGGTTGCGGCGGGCTAGGGCGGCTCAAGGCAGCACGCCGCCGACGGTTGTTCGGCCGGTGCCGCCACAGCCCTCCGCGCCGAAGCGGATGAACTTCTGAATCCGCTTTCCGTTATCGACTTCGGCGGTGTACAGGTTGCCGTGCGAATCGATGCTGACCTGGTGCAGCCAGTGGAACTCGCCTGCTTCACGCCCGCTCCGCCCGAGGCGACCCAGCTCTTCCAGCGTGTCGCGCTTCAGCAGGTACATCGTCATGTTGGAATTGTCGCCGACGTAGAGGCACGACTGCGCCGCGTCGGTCGAAAAATTCATCGACACAGCTGATCCCGGCAGGCCGTTCGTTTTCACTGAGACGAACTGCTCCTTGACGAAGCCGCATTGGCCCGCCGCGCCGGCCGCGTTCGTGCAGGGTTTGCCAAGGTTGGGATCGCGGCTGCTGAACACCTGCACGCGATTGTTGCCGCGATCGCAGACATAGATCAGACCGTCCTTGCTGATCTTCACGCAGTGCACCGGCGTGCGGAAAAACGCCGGCTTCAGATGGCCCTTGGTGAAATCGTTCATCCAGTCGCCGGCCGCGGCCGCAGCCTTGTCGTCGATCGGGTTGTTGCCATAGGCGCCGAAATGGCCGATGTACTTGCCCGTCGCCGCATCGAGGATGACGATCCGGCGGTTGCCGTAACCGTCGGCGACATACATGCGATTGGTGGCCGGATCGACGGTGATGTCAGCCGGCAGATAGAACAGGGGCGTGCCGTTGCGCCCGCCACTGGTGTTGTTGCTGTCCGGCCCCTTGGCCCCGGCGCCGCCGATCATCATGACGAACGTGCCGT
>JBEQUD010000376.1:0-3452 GCA_040349235.1 Acidobacteriota bacterium | reverse complement strand
GGGTGCTCGCGGAGTTCATCGGTCCGCTCGAGGGCCGATCGATTCTGGACGTGGGCACCGGCACGGGCCGGGCGGCGCTCCTGCTCGCGCGTGGCGGCGCGCGGGTGACGGGCGTGGACGCGTCCGCGGAGATGCTGGCCGTCGCGCGCCAGCGCGCCGCGGACGCAGCCCTGGGCGTCGAGTTCGCCGTCGGCGACGCGCACGCCCTGACGTTTCCCGATCGCAGCTTCGAGGTGGCGCTCAGCTTGCGCGTCATCATGCACACGCCCGAATGGCGCCGCTGCATCGCGGAGCTGTGCCGCGTCGCTGACCGCCTGGTGGTGCTCGACTATCCCTCGGCGCACAGCGTCGCGGCCATCGAGTCCGCGGCACGCGGCCTCGCCCATGCCCTCGGCGTCAAGACGGAGGCGTACCGTGTGTTCACCGACCATGCGGTGGCCGCCGTCCTCGCGGACCACGGGTTCCGCGTGCGGTCGGTGCATCGACAGTTCGTGCTGCCGATCGCCCTGCACAAAGCGGTCGGGTCCGTTCGCCTGACGCATGCGCTCGAAGGCGTGCTGGACCGGTGCGGCCTGCTTGCGCTGGCGGGCTCCCCGGTGACACTCGTGGCCGAGCGGTGCGCGTCCTCGTAACCGGCGCCACCGGCTTCACCGGTGGCCATCTGGCACGCGCCCTCGCGGCGCAGGGACGGCACGTGCGGGTGTTGCAGCGCGACGCGGCCCATGTGCCCCCGCTTGCGAGCATCGAGGTGGCGGTCGGCGACCTGCGGGACAGGGCCGCCGTCGCGCGGGCGGTGGCCGGCGTGGACGTCGTCTATCACATCGCGGCGATCTACCGGCAGGCGGGCCTTGGCCGCGACGAGTACCGCGCGGTCAACGCGACAGCGGTCGCGGAACTCGTCGAGGCCGCCGGGGCAGCGGGCGTGCGCCGCGTCGTGCACTGCAGCACGGTTGGCGTGCACGGCGACATCGAGCATCCCCCCGCCAACGAGGATGCGCCCTTCAGGCCGGGCGACGTCTACCAGGAAACCAAGCTCGAAGGCGAACGGCTGGCCCGGGAGGCCGGTGCGCGGGCCGGCGTCGAGGTGACGATTGCGCGGCCGAGCGGCATCTACGGCCCTGGGGACCGCCGATTGCTGAAGCTGTTCCGGGGCATCGCGCGCCGGCGTTGGGTGACGCTCGGCTAT
The DNA here is from genome assembly GCA_040349235.1 of Acidobacteriota bacterium. Taxonomy (GTDB): domain Bacteria; phylum Acidobacteriota; class Vicinamibacteria; order Vicinamibacterales; family CAVVIG01; genus JBEQUD01. Next base: position 2,266 of record JBEQUD010000376.1, on the reverse strand, counting down.
CGCGACATCTTCTACCACCTGACGTACATCGACGACCTCGTGGAGGGCTTTCGGCTCTGCGGCGAACACCCCGCGGCGGCCAACCGCGCCTACATTCTCGCGGGAGGCGAGGTCACCACGCTCCGGGAGCTCGTCGAGATCATCGCGCAGGTCGTGCAGGTGCCGCGACCGCGCCTCCGGCTGCCTGTCTGGCCGTTCTGGCTGGCCGGCGCGGCGTGCGAAGCCGTCTGCGCCCCGCTCGGTCTCGAGCCGCCGCTCTATCGGCGCCGGGTGGACTTCTTCACGAAGAGCCGCGCATTCGACATCAGCCGGGCGCGCACGGAACTCGGCTACGCGCCTGTCGTAGCGCTGCGGGACGGCGTGACGCGCACGATTGAATGGTATCGTGCGCACGGTTGGCTCTGAGATGACATCCCCCGAGGCACCCGATTCGGCCGCCCGTGCCATCCCGAAGGCACAGGACCAGCTGTTTGCGAGCGGCACATCGAGCCGGGCGAAATACGCCGCGCTGGTCGTGGGCCGTCCCGGCCTCGGGGCGCTGCTGCGCTACGAGTGCGTGGTCTTGCTGGCCCAGGCACGGGCCGGCGCCCTGGGCCTCGTGCTGCGCAAGACGCTCTATCCCTGGCTGCTCGGGTCCTGCGGGCGCAACGTGGTCTTCGGGCAGAACGTGGTTCTGCGCCATCCGCACAAGATTCACATCGGCGACAACGTTGTCATCGACGACAACTGCCTGCTCGATGCCAAGGGCGACGCCAATCGCGGCATCCACATCGCGAGCGGTGTCTTCATCGGGCGCAACACGATTCTCTCCTGCAAGAACGGCGACATCGATCTGGCCGAGGGTGCCAATCTCGGCTTCAACTGCGAGGTGTTCTCCGCGAGCCGGGTCACGATTGGCCGCAGTGTGTTGATGGCGGCGTACGCGTACGTCATCGGCGGCGATCACGACTTCTCCGACCCATCCACGCCGGTCCTGGCCCAGGCCCGCACCTCGCGCGGCGTCTCGATCGGCGACGGGGCCTGGATTGGGGCGGGCGCGAAGGTGCTCGACGGCGTCACGATTGGCGCGCATGCCGTCGTGGGGGCGGGAGCCGTCGTGCGGGATGACGTCGGCGACTACGCCGTGGCCGTCGGGGTCCCCGCCCGGATGGTCGCCACACGCGCCGGCCAGGACGGCTGATCTCGCGCGATCGAGGTTCGCGGCCCGAAGCAGTTAGAATCAGAGCCATGGCATATCGCAGCGAACTCGAGTCCCGCCTCGCCAAGAAGACCACCAAGGCCATCGTCGATTACCAGATGATCGAGGACGGCGACCGCGTCATGGTAGGCCTGTCGGGCGGCAAGGACAGCTGGGCGCTCCTCCAGATTCTCGACGTGCTGCGCCAGCGCGCCCCGATTCGCTTCTCGCTGGTGGCCGTCAACGTCGATTCCGGCTACAAGGAGTACAAGCACGACGTCATCGCGCGCACGTGCGAGGCGCGCGGCTGGGAGTACCGCATCGAGCACACCGACATCGGCGAGCTCATCGAGGACATCCTCGATGCCGATGCGACGCCGTGTTCGTTGTGCGCGCGGCTGCGCCGCGGTGTGCTGTACCGCATCGCCTCGGAGGTTGGGGCGACGAAGATCGCGCTCGGCCACCACGCCGACGATTTCATCGAGACGCTGCTGCTCAATCTGTTCTTTGCCGGCGCGCTGAAGGCCATGCCCGCCAAGCTGGTGTCCGATGACGGCGCCCACGTCGTCATCCGCCCGCTGGTCTACGCCGGCGAGGACGAGGCGCGGCTTTACGCGAAAGAATCGGAACTGCCGATCATCGGCTGCTGTTGCCCGGCCTGCGGCGACCTCGCCCTGCAGCGCCAGCGCGTCAAGCGGCTCTTGATGGATCTCGAAACCGAGCACGCGGGCGTCAAGCAGTCGATGTTGAAGGCGCTCGGCAACGTGGGGCCCCGGCACCTGCTCGACATGCGCCTCAACCCGCCGGCCGACCTCAGGGCGCGCGCGGTGCCCGACGCGGATCGTCGGGCCGAACGGCCGGCACACGCGCCGGCCGGCCGTGTCATTCCCCTACGGGCCGTCGCGGACGCGCCCCTCGTTCAGGAGCCGGCATAGCCCCATGGCTGCAGGCAGACTCACGCAGGCGGTCGTGGCCGCCTCCCTCGTCCTCGCAGCGGCAGGCCGCGCCGCGGCGCAGCAGCGGCCACTCGTCACCGAGGATCCCGAGCCGATTGGCGCAGGTCGGGTGCTCCTCGAGAGCGGGTTCGAC
>JBEQUD010000245.1:0-2921 GCA_040349235.1 Acidobacteriota bacterium | reverse complement strand
GCGCGCGTGGCCGCGGCCACCCCGCTGACGTGGTCCACGTGCGCATGCGTCAGCAGGATATGGCGGACGGTCAGCGCCTCGCGGGCGATAAACGCCAACAGGCTTTCTACCTCGTCGCCCGGATCGATGTACACGGCTTCGCGTGTCACCTCGCACGCCACGACGAACCCGTTCTTCATGAAAGGCCCAGACGCCTGACTCTCGATTATCATGATGTGCTGATGATCCTTGCCGTGCTCGACGACCTCATGTTCACCTCGAAGATCAAGTCTGCGGCGGGCCACGCGGGCACCACCGTCGTCTTCGCCCGTTCGTCAGCGGCCGCGCTCGCCGAAATGCACAAGGCCGCACCGACGCTGGTGATCTTCGATCTGAACAATCCCCGCACCGATCCGTTGGGCGTCCTGGCCGCGATGAAACGGGACCCCGCGCTCGCCTCGATTCCCACCCTCGGGTATTCCTCGCACGTGCAGACGGACGTCATCAACACGGCGCGCCAGGCGGGCATGACCGACGTGCTGCCGCGGTCGGCGTTCACGATGCAGCTCGGCAACATCCTCAGCCAATCCTGACATACCACCAGACGAGCCCGGCCAGCAGCGCGAGGACCACCAGCGCCGTGACGCGTGCGCGGCGGACGCGCGTCCGCCGTGGTCGCAGCGACGGCGCGAGCACCGCGGCGCTGGTGTTCTTGCGCGCATCGACGACGGCCGCCACCGCGCGAAGGTCCGCCGCGAGCGCGGCGGCCGATTCGTACCTGGCGCCCTCGCCGATCGCCCTGGCAACAACCGGATCGACTTCCGCTGGAATCGCCTGGATGATGACCCCCGGCAAGCGCGCACCCGCGGCTGGCGGTTCCCCGGTCAGCATCTCGAAGAGCACGGCCCCAAGGGCGGCGATGTCGGCGCGTACGGGATCCGTCGCGGGTGACGTCAGGGCCGGTGTCGGGCACGCCCACGCGGCCAACCCGAGGTCGTGGACCTTCGCGTGGCCCTTGGGCGTCACCACAATCGCGTCCGTGTCGAGCGCTCCGTGGGCCACGCCGCTCGCGTGGGCGTCGGCCAGCGCGTCCGCTATCTCAATCGCCAGGTCGATAGCGCGCCGCGGGTTCAACGGCCGCCCGCCGACGAGGGCGTTCAGGGTGGTGCCAGGCACGAACTCGCGCACCAGGTAGACCCGGCTGCCTTCCTCGCCGATCTCGTGCAGCGCGGCGATGTTCGGGTGCGACAAGGCAGCCGACCGGCGCGCGGCGGCGAGGAACGGCTCGCGGGTGCGCGGGTCGCCGGCGATCGCACCCGGGAGCACATCGATTTCGACCGTGCGCCCCACTCGCGAGTCGCGCGCGCGGTAGACCTCGCCCAGGCGACTCGTGCCCATCCACTCGAGAATCCGGTACTCCCCGATAGTCTCGGGATGCGAATCGGTCACGCCCGCGACTGCCCTCGCAGCTCCTCCATCGCGCTCTGGACGAGCTGCTTGGCGTCGTCGAGCTGCTCGAGCACCAGCGCGATGTCCATGCGCGGACGACCCGGCAGGCGTTCGCTGCGGCAGTAGACCCCGTGCTGGCCGACCAGGGCCAGCGCGTCGGTGAGCAGGTCGAGGGCCACGGCCAGGCGTCCGCGCGAGGCACCCATCATGGTCTCGTGGTGCTCGAGGGCGTCGCGATGCTTGTCGAATGGCGATGTCATGGTTGGGGGCAGATTCCTACTTGCGCGGCTTCGACGGCCGCAGTTCGACGCGGCTCGGCAAGCTCCTCGGATCGTGCCGCAGGAGATTGAGCACGACCGACGCCACGTCCCCGGGCGCGATCTTCCAGTCCGCGCCGTCCGAGGCGTCGCGGCCGGAGAACTCGGTCGCAACCGAGCCCGGCAGGACGACACTGACCCGAATGTTGTCGTGACGGACTTCCTGCATCAGGGCCTCGGTGAACGCGTTCACGCCGGCCTTCGTCGCGCAGTAGGCGGCGCCGCCCGCGAAGGGATTCGTGCTCGCGAGGCTGCTGATGTTGATGATGAAGCCGCCGCCCCGCCGCCGCAGACGCGGCAGCGCGGCGTGGCAGGTGTTGAAGATGCCGGTCAGGTTCGTGTCGATGAGCGCGGCCCACTGGCTGGGGGTGGTCGCATCGACGTGTGCGAACAACCCAATCCCCGCGTTGTTGACGACGAAATCCAGCCCGCCGAACCGCGCATCGGTCGCCGCCAGGGCCTGCTCGACATCGTCATACCGCCGCACGTCGGCCACGAGCGTTTCGACACGACCCGGGCCGGATGCCTCGAGCTTCGCGCGCGCGGCGGACAGATGGGCCCCGCTGCGGCCCGTCACCGCCACATCGACGCCCTCCGCCACGAGCGTCGCGGCGATGGCGAAGCCGATGCCGCGCGACCCACCAGTAACGAACGCGACCTTTCCACCGAGTGATGGCGACATGCCCGGCCCCACCTTTCAAAGCGCCGCTATTACAATAGCGCACGACATGCGCGAGGTCGCCATCATCGGAGCCGGGGAGCTGGGCGGCATGGCCGCCCACGTGCTCGCGCGGCGGCACGCCGCGGACCTCATCCGGCTCATCGACGATCGTCGGGCGGCTGCCGAGGGCAAAGCGCTCGACATCATGCAGGCCGCGCCGCTCGAGCACAGCGCTGCCACCGTCGTCGGGGCGAGTGACGTATCGACAGCAGCGGGCGCGGGCATCGTTGTCCTCGCGGACGTGATGGGCGGCGGGGCGTGGCAGGGCGATGCGGGCGTGCGACGGCTCGAGCAGCTGAACGTCGTTGCGCCGCGGGCGCTGTTCGTGTGCGCCGGCGCCACCCAGCGCGAGCTCGTCGAGCGGGGGGCACGCGAACTGGGCCTGCTCCGCACCCGGATCGTCGGCTCCGCGGCCCACGCCCTGGCCGCCGCCGCCACGGCCCTCGTCGCGCTCG
>JBEQUD010000355.1:0-5143 GCA_040349235.1 Acidobacteriota bacterium | reverse complement strand
CGGATTGGGCACGAAGCGTTCGGCCGTCAGGGCCGGCTGGTGCAGGTACCCACGCGCGAGGCCATCCCCGCCAATGCACAGCTCGCCCGCCACCCCCGGCGGTACGGGCCGCAGGCGCGCGTCGAGCACATAGGCCTGCGTATGGCCGATCGGGCGGCCGATGGGCACGGACGGCAGCGCCGCATCGAGCGGCGCGGGCAGCGGGTAGCAGCACGCGAACGTCGTGCTTTCCGTCGGGCCGTAGCCGTTGATGATGCGCGTCCCCGGAAGCGCGCGCTGCGCCCGCAGTACGTGCGGCAAGGACAGCGCGTCGCCGCCGACGAGCAACTGCGCGACGGGCGCGAGCGCCTCGGGCATCTCGTCCACAACGGCGTTGAACAGGGATGCCGTCAGCCACAGCGTGTTGACCTGGTGGTCGCGGAGCACATCGCCAAGAAGCCTGGCCGTCGGCAAGGACTCGGGGCACGCCACGCACGTGCCGCCGCGGAGCAGCGCCCCCCAGACCTCGAACGTCGAGGCGTCGAACGACCCGGGCGCCAGATGCAGGATGCGGGTCGTGGCGTCGAGCGTGACGTCCGGCAAGCCCCATACGAGCCGCACCACCCCGCGATGCGGCACCGCGACACCCTTCGGCACGCCTGTCGATCCCGACGTGTACATCACGTAGGCGAGGTCGTCCGCGCCTGCGGGAATGGCCACATTGCCGGCTGGTTCCTGTGCCGCGTTCGTGGAAAGGATCGTGTCAACGGCGAGCACGCGCGCGCACCAACCCTCGTAGCGGCCGGCTTGCGCCGCGTCGGTCACGAGCAGCTGCGCGCGTGTGTCGGCCACCATGAACTTCAGGCGCTCGTCGGGATACGCCCGATCGAGGGGCACGTAGGCACCGCCGGCCTTGAGAATGGCTACGAGGCTCGCGAACATGCTGGTGGTGCGCGCGAGGCTGACCGCCACGAGCGAGCCCGGACCGACACCGTGGCCCACGAGGGCGCTGGCGAGTCGGTTGGCCCGGTCGTTCAGTTCTCGGTAGGTCAGCTGCTCGGCCCCGCACACCACCGCGACGGCATCCGGGGTTGCCTCCACCTGGCGCTCGAACAACTGGCCGATTGTGGCGTCCGATGGGTAGGGCGACGCTGTCCGGTTCCACTCGACGAGCACCTGCCGCCGTTGGTCGGCGCCCAGCATGTCCAAATCGCTCACGCGCGTGTCCGCATCGGCGACTACCGCGTGGAGCAGCCGCCCGTAGTGGGTCGCCAATCGCTCGATGGCGTCCTGCTCGAACAGGTCCGTGTTGTATTCCCAGAGCAGCGTCATGCCGCCAGCGGCGGACGGGGCGGTGCGCTTGGCCCGCTGCTCCGCATGGGGCACGACGACGACGTTCAGATCGAACTTCGCGGACCGGTTGCCGACTGCTTCCACGCACTTGAACTGAACCCCAGGCAGCGACGGCTCGTCGAGCGGTGAGTCGTGGAAGCTGAACATGATCTGGAACAGTGGATTGCGGCTCGGGTCCGAGCGGCGGCCCAGGGCCTTGACGACGTGGTCGAACGGCGCGGCCTGGTTGGCGTAGGCGCCGAGCGTCGTGGCGCGGACGTCGGCCAGGAAATCCCGGAACCTCGGGTTGCCCTCGAACCGCGCTCGCAACACGACGTTGTTCACGAGCATGCCGAGCAGCCCCTCGGTTTCGCGCCGCTGCCTGTTTGCCACACCGGTGCCGACCGCCATGTCGCGATCGCCGGAATAGCGGTGCAGCAGCACGAAGAACGCGGCCACGAGCGTCATGAACAGCGTGACGCCTTCCGCCTCGCTGAGCGCGCGGAGGCTGGCGTAGAGGTCGTCCGGCTGATCGACGGCGTGCAGTGCGCCGCGAAAGGTCTGTGCGGCCGGCCGTGGCCGCGCGATGGGCAACTCCGTGACAACGCTGTCCGCGAGCTGGGCCTTCCAGTAGGCAATCTGCGGCTCGATTTCCCCCTGGGCGATCCGTCCGCGCTCCCACGCCGCGTAGTCCGCGAATTGGATTGGCAGTGGCGGCAGGGGCGACTGCTCGGCGCCACCGGCGAACGCGACGTAGAGCTCGAGCAGCTCACGCCTGAAGACGTTGAACGACCACCCGTCGTGGACGAGATGGTGCTCGATGTGAATCAGCTGATACTCGTCGGCCTCGAGCCGGAGCAGCGACCACCGGATGAGGGGCAGCGCCGCCACGTCGAACGGCGCCGCGATTTCCGCCGCGATGGTGGCGGCGGCCTGGCACGCGCGCTCGCCGGCGGGTAACCCAGAGAGGTCGATAACGGGCAGGTCGATCGCGTACGGCGCGTGGACGACCTGCACGGGCGTGCCGTCCACCTCGGGGAAACTCGTGCGCAGGATCTCGTGGCGGCGGACCAGCGCGTCGAGGCTGGCGCGGAGGGCGCGTACGTCCAGCTGGCCGGTAAACAGCAGCAGCGTCTGAAAGTTGTAGGCCAGGCTCGTGGGGTCGAGCCGCTGGAGGAACCAGACGCGTTCTTGACACGACGCCAGCGGCAGACGGCCATCCCGCGGAGCCGCCGGAATACCGCGCACCACCGAAGTCGGGCGAGCGGCGCACAGGCCATCGACGACCGGGGCGAGCGCGGCAATGGTCGGATGGGTGAAGACGAACGACAGCGGCATCTCCACGTCGAACGCATCGCAGACACGTGCGGCCACCTGCGTGGCGCGCAAGGAGTGGCCGCCGAGCTCGAAGAAGTTGTCCTCGACCCCTACGGTCGGCATCCCCAGCACTTCGGACCATATGCACGCGAGGCTCTCTTCGGTGGCGGTGCGCGGGGCCAGAAAGCGCGCGGTCGCGGCGCCGCGGGTCGGTGCGATGGCCGGCAGGCGCGCGCGATCGATCTTGCCGGTCGGCGTCAAGGGAAAGGCAGGCAGGACGGCGAGTTCGCCCGGAACCATGTAGTCGGGCAGCGACAGACGCACGAACGCACGGAGTTGATCGACCGCCACGGGCTGGCCGTTCGAGACGACGTAGCCAACCAGCCGCCGGTCGTGGCCGGACGCTTCCTCTCGTGCGATGACGAACGCATCGTGGACGAGCGGATGCCTCCGCAGCGCGGCTTCGATTTCGCCGAGCTCGATGCGGAACCCTCGCACCTTGACCTGGTCGTCGGTCCGTCCAAGGAACTCGATGTCGCCATCCACGTTGCGGCGAACGACGTCACCGGTCCGGTACATGCGGTCGCCGAGCGGACCGCCGAAGGGGTTGGGCAGGAACCGCTCCGCGGTGAGGTCCGGCCGGTTGAGGTACCCGCGCGCGACTCCAAGCCCGCCGATGAAGAGTTCGCCAGCGACCCCATCGGCGCAGGGTTGCCCGGCGGGGTCGAGGATGTGCGCGGCCGTGCCGGGAATGGGCTGTCCAATCGGGATATCGCGGTCCGCGTTCCAGTCCGTCCCCAGGGGCGGTGTGAAGAAGATGGTCGCAACCGTCGTCTCGGTCGGACCGTAGCCGTTGATCCAAGCGACGCGGCGATCGGTGAGCGCGTCCCACTTGGCGAGCACCTGCGACGAGGCTTTCTGCCCGCCGACCACAACCAACCGGAGGCACGTCGGCGGGCTGGCGCTGCGCCGTTCAAGGTGCGCCACCCCTTCGTGCCACAACGCCGTCGGCAGATCGAGGACGGAAATGTGCGCCGCCTCGACCCACCGCCAGAAGTCGTCACCCGCGCCCACGACGCCTGGCGGGTGCAGGACGACGGCGCCGCCGCGCGCCCACGTCGGAAACATTTCCTCGACGGCGATGTCGAACGCGAGCGACGTGCACTGCGCGACACGGTCGCTCGGGCCCAGGCCGAAAAGATCCGCGACGGCAAGGTTGTGGTTGACGACGCCCTCGTGCGTCACCAGCACGCCTTTCGGCGTCCCGGTCGAGCCCGACGTGTAGATCGCGTAAGCGACCTGCTCCGGTAAGGCGAGACCGGACAATCGCCCCTCGCCCTCGGTGGCGACAGCGGCCCAATCCGCGTCCAGGGCAAGTTGTGCGAGGCCGCGCGGGAACAAGGCCGCGAACTTCGCGTGCGTCAGCAGGAGCGCCGCGTTCGCGTCGCGCACCATGAAGGCTATGCGCTCGGCCGGGTAGGCCGGGTCGAGCGGCACATAGGCCGCGCCGGCCTTGAGGACGCCCAGGACGCCGACGGCCATCTCGAGCGATCGCTCGAGGCACACGGCAACGAAGCTTTCTTGCGCCACACCTCGCCGCCGCAGGTGGCGCGCCAGCTGGTTGGCGCGTCGGTCGAGTTCGCCGTAGGTGAGATGGGCTTGGGCGTGGGCGTGGCCGGCAACCACCGCTACGGCGTCGGGCGTCCGGTCGGCCTGCGCCTCGAACAGTTCGTGGACCGAGGCGCGCGTCGTCCGGTGAGGCAGGCTTCGGCGCTCTCGCCGCTCGGTGCCGCGAGAAGGTCTGATGAGCGTGCGTAGCGAGCTAGCCACGGTCCGTTGCGCACTCATTCGCGGTCTGGCACCACAACGTGCGTTGTAAACGGATATCGGCAACCAGCGGGCTGGGATTGAATTGGGACGGCGGGGCAAGATAGTAAACTGGAGCCAGTTCGTGCCGGCCCCTCTTCCACGCCATCCGCGCTACGACTCGTTGGACTTCTGGCGCGGGCTCGCCTGCCTGCTGGTGGTGATGTACCACTCGGTGCTGGTGTACGTCTCGAGCCCGGCGAGTGCGTTCAGCCCGCGCACCACACCCGTCCTGCGGACCATCGCAGGCCTATGGATTGGCGTGCCGCTTTTCTTCGTCATCAGCGGCTACTGCATCGCCGCGACCGCAGACCGCACGCGACTTCGGGGCGACGGCCTGGGGTCGTATTTCCTGCGGCGGTTCCGCCGCATCTACCCGCCGCTGTGGATCGTGATCGTCGTGTCGGTCGCGTTCTTCGTGGTGGTGGACGTGGCGGCGTGGCCAGGCATCCTCAGTAACCCGCCGTGGGCGCAGTATCGGCCGTGGTGGTATTCCCCCTGGCAGTGGCTCGGCAACCTGACGCTCACGGAAACGTGGCGCCACCATGTTGTCGGTGGCCCGAGGGGGCATTTCCCCGGGCAGGCGTGGACGCTCTGCTACGAAGAGCAGTTCTACATGGTGGTGGGGGCGCTGCTGCTCTTCCCGCGC
>JBEQUD010000347.1:0-4705 GCA_040349235.1 Acidobacteriota bacterium | reverse complement strand
CCATGGCCTGATCGGCCGCAGTGAATTGCGCCTGCAGGGCTGCCTTCTGGATGGCCAGCCGCGCCTGCGTGTTGCTGATCTGGGTGCCCATCCGTGTGATCTGCGAGGTCAGCTGCTGTTCCGCGGTGTCGAGCAGGCCGCTTCCCTGCGTATAGGTCTTCATCAGGCCGGTGAGGGCCCCGAAGGCGCCGGTGACCACCCCGTTTCCGCTGAAGAGCTTGCTGACGTCGCCCGTGCCGTTGGCCACCGCGGAGGTGAACGCCGCGGCGTTGAACTGCATGGTGCCGGTCTGCGTGAACTCGACCCCCACCTGCGAGATGTTGTCGAACGCCCCGCCCGTGGCGTAGGACCCCGTGAGCACCGTGCGCAGCGAGTTGTGGAGCTGACGTATGAGCGGATCGCGGCCGATGCTGCTGGCGTCCCCAGACGCGGCGGACGCCACCTGCTTGTTCACGAACGTCACGAGGTTGTTGTACGCGGTCACGAAGCCGCTGACCTTGTTGCTCAGGGCGGACGAGTCGGGCGCGACATCCACGGAGATCGTGGTGTTCGGGTCCTGCTTCGTCAGCGTGAGCGTCGAGCCGGGAATGACCGAGCTGAGCGTGTTGCTGGCGCTGCTGATCGCGATGTTGTTGACGAGCAGGGCCGCGTTGGAGGCGCTGACGGCGTTGTCGGCGGCGGTGTCGCCCGAGATCCCGTCGTTATTCGTGTCCGTGAAGGACACGCCGGTGCCGCCGGTCAGGGCGTTCGAGACCGTGAAGGCGTTGGCTGTACCGGACGCGTTGGCCGTCAGCACCAGGCGGAACGCATTTGTTCCTGACTGGACGACCGAGGCCGACACGGGCATGTCGGCGGTGCTGTTGATGGCGGCCGCCAGCTGCTGCAGTGTCACGTTGCCCGTAATGGCGACGTCCTTGCCGCCGATCGTCAGGGTCCCCCCGGACGCCACGACCGTGGTATTGGCATCCGGCGCCGTGCTGGCCGAGGCCGTGACCTGCGCGCGCGCGAGGTGCTGGACGATTACGTCGTAGTGGCCGGCCACCGCGCCCGACCCGGCGGCAATCCCGACGGACGCGGGGTCGCTGCTCGTGGCGGCAAAGCTGGTGATGGCGCCGGCGGTGGACAGGGCGGCAGCTGCCGCCTGCACGGCCGAGAGCTGTGTGCCGAGGTTTTTGAAGTTGGCGACCTGCGTCCCGAGGTTGGTCTGCTTGGTCTGGAGGTTCTTCAGCGGTACCGAGGCCTGCGTCATCAGGGCCGTGACGATGGATCCGAAGTCGATGTTGTTGAACCCGCTGAACGAAATCGGTGAGGACATATTGCTCCTGATGGGCCCCGATAGTCACGAGGATAACCCCGTCCATGCGAGAAGCTTGCCAGGTGCGAGGCGGGACGAGACGCCCTTGAAAGCGGGTGAGGGAGCGCCGTATACCGGCGCCCCCCACTCAACTAGCGCCGAAGGACTACTGCAGCAGACGGAGGACCGACGAGCTCTGCTGATTGGCCTGGGCCAAGGCGGCGATACCGCTCTGGTTCAACACGCTGTAGCGCGTCATGTTGGCCGATTCCTTCGCGATGTTCGCGTCGCGGAGGCGGCTCTCGGCAGCCTCGTTGTTGACCACCTGCTGGTTCGCCAAGCCGATGGCGTAGGTCAGGCGGTTCTCGAGGGCGCCGATGGTGCCCTGGGTGTTGCCGAGGGTGGTGACAGCGGTCGCGACCGTGGACACTGCGGTGGAGGCGCCGCCGGCGGTCGAGATGTCCAGCGCGTTGATGGACAGGGCGGTCGCGTCAGCCGCGCCGATGGTGCCGCCGACGCTGCCGTTGGAGCCGTTGGCGCTGACATACACCGAGAAGCCGGCCGAGGCCGTCAGGCCGGCGACGTTGGCTTCGCGCGTGATTTCCGAAACCACGGACTGGAATTCCGAGTTCAGCTGCGTGCGGTTTCCGGTGAACCCGGATGAGGCGGACTGGGTGGCCAGCGTCGATAGACGGTCGAGCAGGGTGGAGATGTTGGCGAGCGCGCCGTCCTTGATCTGGAGCGTGGACAGGCCGTCGTTCGCGTTCTGGATGCCCTGGTTCAGCACGGCGGTCGTTGACCGATACGAGTTCGCCACGGCCAGGCCGGCCGCATCATCGCCCGAGTTGTTGATTTTCAGGCCGCTCGAGAGCCGGGTGAGCGCCTTGTTGAGGTTCATGCTCGTGGACTGCAGGTTGACCTGGGCGTTCAACGACGACAGGTTGGTAACGACTGAGAAAGATGCCATTTCGTTTCCTCCGTGAGTGCTCGGCCGCCGTCCTTGGCGTCCGTGGGCGGCTTGTTGGCCGCTCCTTCACGGGAAGGTAATCGGGCACCACCGGGTTTTCTTGAATGGCCGTGGCAGGCTTCTCGCTCTATGCCCAGCAGGAGCCGTTTGCCATGTGCCAATGCGTTGTCGATGACACCCCCCAGGTAGTCGATTTTTCCCAGAAAACATGGGGCGAAATCCTTCAGGCGTTCGATGACGCCGCCGCCGCCGAGGGGCGCGTGGTGACGGTAGTCCGATTCGACGGTGTCGCCCAGCCGTCATTCAGGAGCCCGGAACTGGCCTCCGAAAAGGCGGCCGCCGTGGCGCGGGTGGAGGTCGAAACGGCCGTCGCGGGCGACGTCCTGTCCGACACCGCGGCGACCGCCCGGGCCGGCCTTGCGGTCATTTCCCAGAACGTCCGGGAGATGGCGGACATCTTTCGCGGCAGCGACGTCGCCGGCGCCAACGCCCGGCTGGCCGAAGTGGCCGGGGTCATCGGCCAGCTGACCCTGCTCACCGCGGCCCTCTCGAAGGCGGCGGGCACGGACCTCGACACCCTGCATTGTGGCCCGGTGTCCGGCTCAGAGATTGTAAACAGCGTCGGTGGGCGTCTCGAGCAACTGCTCGGCGCCCAGCAGGCGCGCGACTGGTGCGCGGCCGCCGATTGCCTGGAATACGACCTGGCGCCCGCCATCGACCGCTGGCGCCTGGTGTTCGACGCCATCGAGGAGGCCGCGTGATGGCCGCGACCCTCCGCCTGCCGTCGGGCGAACAACTGGTGTACGCGTGCGACGCCAGCACGCACCGCGTCGTGGTCACCGACACGCTGGGGCGGCTGCGGTTCGCCTTTGGCGGGTACGGCTCGCGGGCCGGTCAATTGGACACCCCGCTCGACCTGGCCTTCGTGGCGCCCGAATTCCACGGGGAACGGCTGCCCTCCGGCATGACCAGCGCCCTGTGGCTCGCGGTCGCGGACTACGGGAACCGTCGCGTGCAGATCTTCGAGCTCGACGGCTGTTTTGTGGCGGGCGTCGAGGCCCACGGCGAGCACGCGTCGCTTGGCGGGCCCTGCACGCTGACCTGGCGCGCGCCGGTGCTGGCTGTCGAGCATGCCGATGGGCGCCGCTCGAGCATCCACCTCGCTGCAGCGCTCCTCAGCAGCACGGCCCGCGCTTTTGTGGGGCGGCGCCTCAGTGCCACGACGCGTCTCCACGAGGTGCGGCACTGATGGCCAACACGCCCATCGACGTCCGGTTCGCGCCGCCCGCCATCGGGACCCGGGAGATCGCGGAGGTCGTCGCGACGCTCGAGTCCGGCTGGTTGTCCACGGGCCCGCGCGTGCATCAGTTCGAAGAGGCCTTCGCACGGTATGTCGGGGTACCCCACGCGATCGCCCTCAATTCGTGCACAGCCGGCCTCCACTTGTCGCTGCTCGCCGCCGGCGTGGGGCCGGGCGACGAGGTGGTGACCACGCCGTTGACGTTCTGTGCCACGGCGAACACCGTCGTGCATGCGGGTGCCATTCCGCGCTTTGCCGACGTCGATCCGGTGACGTGGAATCTGTCGCCGGCCCGTGCGGCCGAGGCCGTGACCGCTCGCACGCGCGCCATCATCCCCGTGCACTACGCGGGGCGGCCCGCCGACGTGCCCGCGTTCCGCGCGCTGGCCGGCCAGCATCAGCTGACGCTCATCGAGGACGCCGCGCACTGCGTGGAAGGACGGCTGGCCGACGGACGCAAGATCGGCACGACCGCCGACCTGACGTGCTTCAGCTTCTACGCGACCAAGAATCTCACGACGGGCGAGGGTGGCATGGTGACGACCGCCTCCGATGAGTGGGCGTCGTGGATTCGGACGGCATCGCTCCACGGCATGAGCCGGGACGGCTGGGCCCGCTACGCACGCGGCGGGTCCCCGCACTACGACGTGGTGATGCCGGGCTTCAAGTACAACATGATGGATCTGCAGGCGGCGATCGGCCTGCACCAGCTGTCCGGCCTCGAAGAGCGGCTGCGCCGCCGCGAGGCCATCTGGCGGATGTACGACGAGGGGCTGCAGGACGTCCCGGTCATCCGTCCGGCTCCGGCCGCGCCAGGCGAGGTGCACGGACGGCACCTCTACACGATTCTCCTCGGGGTGGACGCCGGCTGGCGCCGTGACGAGCTCGCAGATGCGCTGCGCGTGGACGGGATCGCCACCAGCGTGCATTTCCGCGCGCTCCATCTCCACGCGTACTACCGCGACCGGTTCGGTCTGACGCGCGGGATGTATCCGGTCGCCGAGCGGATTTCCGACACCACGCTGTCGCTGCCGCTCTCGGCGGCGATGACCGACGACGAGGTCGAGTACACCATTCGCCGCGTGCGCTGCCGGTTGCTGCGGCTGCGGGGGGCGGCGTGAGCCTTTCGATGCGCGTCCTGTTT
>JBEQUD010000345.1:0-3159 GCA_040349235.1 Acidobacteriota bacterium | reverse complement strand
TTTCCCGCCAATCGCTTCGAGTCGTTGCCGGGCGGGTTCGGGGTGATGGCCGACGACGGCATGGCCGCCATCTATGCCAATCTCGTGCTGCGCGGGATCATTGCGGTTGCTCCGTTCTCGCTCTAGGACCCAGCCGATGGAGAAGGCCTGCGGCCAGCCCGCGCACTTGTGGAGGCTGACGTGAAGGCATGCATCATCGCGGTCGGCAGCGAAATGCTGACGCCGTTTCGGATCGACACCAATTCGCTCGTCGTGACCGAGCGTCTCAACGCGATCGGGTGCGACGTGCGGCTCAAGCTCGTCGTCGGCGACGACATCGACGAGCTCGCGCGTGCCTTTGCCGCGGCCCTCGAGTGGGCGGCCGTCATCGTGGTCATCGGCGGGCTCGGGCCCACGGATGACGACATCACGCGACAGGCAGTCGCCCGTGTCCTGCAGCTGCCGCTCGAGGAACGGGAGGCCGTTCTCGATCATATTCGGCAGCGGTTCGCGCGCCGTGGGTTGACGATGCAGCCCATCAACGCGCGACAGGCACTCGCACCGAGGGGCGCCACGATCCTCGACAACCCCAACGGCACCGCGCCGGGCCTCTGGCTCGAGCAGGGCAAGACCGCGATCGTCATGCTGCCCGGTCCGCCGCGGGAGATGACGCCGATGTTCGAGGCGGTGGTGCGCGACCGCCTGGCGCCGCGAAGCGGTGGGGCCGGGTTGTTCCGTCGCGTGCTGCGTCTGACCGGGAGGACCGAGTCGGATGTCGATGCGCACGCGGCCCCCGTCTACGGGCCGTGGGCGTCGGCGGATGTGCCGATTGCGACGACCATCCTCGCCACGCTCGGACAGATCGAGCTGCACCTGACGGCGCGGGCGCCCACGCGGGGGGAGGCCGACATCGCTCTCGATCAGGCGGTTGCATCGCTCGCCGCCGTGCTCGGACCGTCCGTGTACAGCACGGACGGCCGGCCGCTCGAAGCCGTCGTCGGCAGCCTCTTGCGCGCCCGGCACATGACGGTGGCCGTAGCCGAATCGTGCACCGGGGGGTTGTTGATGTCGCGGCTGACCGATGTGGCGGGCAGTTCCGACTACGTCGATCGCGGCTTCGTCTGCTACAGCAACCGCGCGAAGACCGAGGTGCTCGACGTCCCCGCGGAGCTGATTGCGGAGCACGGTGCCGTCAGCGAGCCGGTCGCGCGCGCGATGGCCGAGGGCGCCCGGCGCCGCGCCGCGGCGAGCATCGGGGTGGCTGTCACGGGCATCGCAGGCCCGGGCGGGGGCACGGCGCAGAAGCCCGTGGGCACGACGGCCGTGGCCATCGCGCTCGGCGACGTCCTGCACGCCCGGACATTCCTCTTCCCGGGCGGGCGGGATCAGGTGAAGTTCCAGGCGTCGCAGGCGGCACTGAACGAGCTCCGCCTGCTGCTCGGTGGGCCCGATCTCCCGTCGGCCTGACGGGCGGCGGTGCTGCGCCCTGGCCGCCGGCGCGTGTTACCCTGGAGCCATGCCCACGATGGCGGTTCTCGCGGCCTACTGCATCGGGTCGGTGCCCTTTGCCTGGCTCCTCGCCAGGCATTGGGGGGCGCGCGATCTTCGCCACGTCGGCAGCGGCAATGTTGGCGCGGCCAATGTCCTGCGTGCCTGGGGGATCAAGGCCGGCGTGCTCGTGGCCGCCCTCGACGTGGCGAAGGGGGCGGCCAGCGTCGCCGTCGCGACACGCCTGGGCGGAGGGGCGGTGACGGCGGATGTCGCCGGCATGGCGGCGATTGTCGGGCATATCTACCCAGTGTGGCTGCACTTTCGGGGTGGTAAGTGCGTCGCCACGGCGTGCGGCGTGTTCGCGCTGCTCACGCCGGTGGCAGTCCCGCCCGCGCTGGCGGTGTTCGTCGGGACGGTCTGGATCACGAAGTACGTCTCGCTCGGGTCCGTGATGGCGTCCCTGGCGTTGCCGGTGATCGCCTATGCGACCGGCAGTTCAGGTCCGGTCGTTGGCGTGGCGGCGGCCGCGTGCGGGCTCATCGTCTTCCGGCATCGCTCGAACGTGGCGCGCCTTCGAACGGGAACCGAGCGTCGCCTCGGCGCACGCGCGTAGTGCGGACGATCGCGGTACTCGGTGCGGGAAGCTGGGGCACGGCGCTTTCCGTGCACCTGGCGCGAAACGGGCACAGCGTTCGCCTGTGGGGACGCGACGCGCGTCTTGTCGAGGAGATGCGTGCGCGTCGTGCCAACGCGGTCTATCTCCCAGACGTCACCTTCCCCAAGGGCGTGTCCGTGACGCATCGGCTCGAAGACGCGCTGCCTGGGGCAGGCCTCGTCGTGTTCGCGGTGCCGTCCCACGGCTGTCGCGCCGTCGCGGTCGGGGCGGCGGCCCCTATGGAACCGGACGCCATCCTGGTCAGCGCGACCAAAGGCCTCGAGGCTGGAAGCCTGCAGCGATTGTCCGAGGTCATCGCGGACGAACTCGGACCGCACCGCCCGGTCGTTGCGCTGTCGGGCCCGAGCTTCGCGCTCGAGCTCGCGCGCGCGCTCCCGACGGCCGTGGTCGCAGCCTCGACACACGCCGGCGCGCGCGAGATCGTCCAGACGGAGTTTCGCAGCCCGTACCTGAGGCTGTACGGTAGCGACGATGTGGCTGGCGTCGAAATCGGGGCGGCGCTCAAGAATGTCATCGCGATTGCCGCCGGGGTCGTCGAAGGGCTCGGCCTGGGCCACAACGCGCTCGCCGCGCTGATTACGCGGGGCCTGGCGGAAGTCACGAGGCTGGCGTGCGCCGCGGGCGGGCGCCGCGAGACGCTGGCCGGACTCAGTGGGCTCGGGGACCTCGTGCTGACGTGCACGGGGGGCCTCAGTCGCAACCGGCACGTGGGCATCGAGCTCGCACGCGGCCGGCAACTGGACGACATCCTGGCGGGGATGAAGATGGTCGCCGAGGGGGTCCGCACCACCGACACGGCCCTGGCGCTCGGCAAGCGGTACGGCGTGGAGTTGCCGATTGCCACCCAGATGTCCGAAGTCCTCGCCGGCCGCGCGGATGTCCGATCCGCGCTCGATTCGCTGATGCTGCGGCGGCAGCGGTCGGAAGCCGAGAGTGCGTAGGTCGTGAGCTTCCTCGGACGTCTTCGCACCAGCCTCTCCCGCACGAAGCAGCAGATTCCCGAGCGATTCGAC
>JBEQUD010000344.1:0-4172 GCA_040349235.1 Acidobacteriota bacterium | reverse complement strand
GTTCGCGTTCGGCCATGCGCAGCGGCGGGACGAAGTGCGGATCGCGGCGGTTGCGTTCGTAGAGGTAGGCGACGAAGCGGCGGCGATCGCGGTTCGTGTGGACGGGTCGCACCTCTGTGGGCCCGGACGCGGTCGGCTCCGTTCGGCGGCGGTTGGGACCGTTGCGCGTGAACATGCGGGGGCACGCGTGGCGGGCTAGCCGCGGACCATTCGACTGAAGAGCGACAGCCGGCGATCGCGTATGAAGCGCACCAGGAGCTTCGTCCAGGAGTAGTGCGCGTACAGGCCGTCGTAGAATTCCGGCGCGATTCGCCGGACGTCGGGCAGCTTCGACCACGGCACCGTGATGACGTCGTGGTGCTCGTTGTGGTAGCCGACGTTGAACGCGAGGCGATTGAGCGGGCCGTAATACGAATACGTTTCCTGGCCGTCCTGGACGACGTAGTGTTCCTGGATCCATCGTGCCCCCAACGGATGGAGCCCGACGGCAATAACGGCCGACGCCGTCAGATACTTCAAGGCCGCGGGGCCAAGCCACCAGACGAGCGCGGCAAGGCCAGCTGCCTGCGAGGCGACGTTCACAAGGGCCCATCCATCCACCAGACGCACGCCGGTCAGCCGCAGCGGTCGCGCGGTTCCTTGGATGAGGCCGAGCAGCGACACCCAGATGGTCTTCCTCACCGCGGAGCGCCCAACGAGCCACGATTCAGTCGGGCCAGGAAGGTCGGCGTCGAGCGCGGGCTCGCCCATGTGGCGGTGATGCAGCAGGTGGTACTTGCAGAAGGACATGGCCGCGGGGAACACCAGCGGGATGTTGGCGACCAGGGCGGTCACGCGGTTGGCGAGGCGCCAGCGGAACACCAGGTTGTGCGAGCACTCGTGGACGAGCACCCAGAGCGCGTGATCGATGGTCGCCCCCGCGACGTACGCGCACGGCAACCAGACCAGCCACGAACGGCCGGCGACGGCCCAGGCCAGCGCGAGCTGCGCGGCGACGAGCCCCGCCGTCCACACGGCGCTCTGCGGCGCCGGGCCCGCCAGCGCACGAACATCTGGATGCGCGGCCAGCAGCTGGCGCCCCCGCGCGGCGTGCGGCTCTCTGCCGGTGACATGGATGAAATCGGATACGGCGGCGATGGTGCACTCCTCTGTCGGTCGGTGCCTCTATGTTATGTCATGAACTCCTGAGGTATCGTTCTCTCAGGTGCGTCATTCGGAGTGGTTGGTGTTCGGGTACTTCTTGTGGCTGGTGGGTGCGGGGGCTCTACGCACGCTTGCGGCCGATCGCCGCTGGCAGCTGATTGCCGGCGGTCTGTCGATGTGCGTCGTGGTCGTGGCCGTTGCGGCCTGGGCGCCGCCGATCGTCCGCGCGTGGGCGCCCGGCCCGTATATTCTGGCCGGCTACTATCTTTCCGGTCGTCTCTTCTCGACGCCCTCCCTCCGGATGGAGCGCTGGCTGGCCTCGTGGGATCGGCGGCTGCTCGGCGATCCGGCCACGCGCTTCGCGCAGTGGCCACGCGGGCTGCTCGCGTATCTCGAAATCGTGTACATGGGATGCTTTCTGCTGGTCCCCGCGGGTTTGGCGGCGCTGCTCTCTACCGGACACGCCGATCTCGTCAATCGATTCTGGACCATCGTGGTCGCGGCGGAGTTCGGCGCGTTCGCACCCCTCGCGCTCGTGCAGACGCGCCCGCCGTGGGCACTCGAGCCAGGGACGCGCCTCGGCGACGAGGGCATCCACCGCGTCGCGACGGATTTCGTCCGGAACGGCACGATCGGCGCAAATACGTTTCCGAGCGGGCATGTCGCCGGCTCGCTCGCCGTGGTGTGCAGCGTCATCGGCGTGCTGCCCTGGTTTGGGCTCGGGCTGCTGGCCATCGCGCTCAGTATTGCGCTCGCGTGTGTCGTGGGGCGATACCACTACGCCGTCGATGTCGTCGCGGGCGCGCTGATGGCCCTCGCCATTTGGGCCGTCGTTGCTGCCGCCGGCATCTAGCAGCCCCTCACCCCTCGCGTAACCCCCGCTCCGCCCCAGGCATCTTCCAAGTGTGCCCGGCGCGCGCCGTGTGCGACGCGGGGGCGCATTCATGCTGGCCACGTTCTGGATAGGGCCGGTGGTCGAGGAGATGACGAGGAGATGACGATGACGATCCGTGGTGCTGTCGGAAGGTTGCTCGTCGGCGCGCTGCTGTTCCTGCCGGCGACGGCGCGCGGGGACGACCGCTTCGACGTGGGGCTGTTGCTCGGGACGACGAAGACGGGTGACGAGGGCGCGGTGCTCCAGTTCCGCCGCGAGGTGACCTATCAGGCCACGTTTGCCTGGCGCCTGTGGTCGGGGCCGCGCGCCGCGATCGCGATTGAGGTGCCCTTGCTCGCCTCGCCGGCCTTCGAGGTGACGACCACTGGCCCCTCGCTGCCGCTCGAGTACGCGTCGCTGTATCTGACACCTGGCGTGCGCGTGACGTGGCCCGTCCGCAGGCCGCTCTCCGTATTCGGGACGATCGGGGCGGGCTACGCGCGCTATTCGGAGTCGCGCTTCCGGATCGACACGAGCCCCAATGCCGACCAGCGGGATACGAACACCGGCGCGTTCCACGTCGGTGGCGGAGTGGACGTCCGCGCACGGCGGTGGCTCGGTTTTCGAGCGGAGGTGCGCGATGTCATCACCGGCGCCCGCGCGTTCTCGATTCCGACCCCGGGCGGGACCGTCCACAACATCATCCCGTCGGCCGGACTCGTCCTCCGGTTTTGAGGCCGAGCGCCCACGCCGCTGTCGTGCCGCCGACACCCGTTGTCGAGAAACCGGGAGGCAGGCCGAGACACCATCGCCTCCGCTGCGTTACGCCAACCCGATGAGACCCGCCACCTTGGCCCGAAGTTCTCCCATATGGAACGGCTTCTCGATGTGGTCGTCCACGGCCTGGCCATCGACATCCACGAAGGACCGGTGCCCGGTCATCAGGAGCGTCTTGATGGCCGGATGGGTTTCGCGTAACCGGCTGGCGAGCTTATCGCCCGTAATCGCCGGCATCAGGTAGTCCGCAATCAGCAGATCGCAGCTGGCTGTCGCGCCGAGGGCGAGCGCTTCGAGCCCGTTGTGCGCGATCGTCACCTTGTAGCCTGACAGGGTGCGCGCGACCAGCGCGGCGATGTTGCTGTCGTCGTCCGCAACGAGGATATGCTTCATGGCTACCTCGTTGTGCAACGGACGTGCCGTCAATGCCGGGCTGCTGACGACGCGGTCCGACGCAGGGGATTCCAGATGATCAGCGCCCAAATCGGCCGCGCGGCCGCCTCGGCTCTCGTGCTTGCGGCGGGCGCCATGCTGGCCGCCCAGGGAGGCCGTGTCGGGCTGCCGACGCCCTCGCGGGCGATGCCGGTCCGGCTTCCGCCAATCAAGCTCGCGACGGGCAGCGGCCTGACCGACTTGCCCCTGCCGTCGGGCCCGTTCTTCGACATCGTCGCCTACGGCGCCTTGGCTGGGGGCGACGCAGTGGCGAACCAGCAGGCCATCAACGACGCGATAGCGGCCGCGGCCGCCGCGGGCGGCGGAACGGTCGTCGTCCCCGCTGGAGACTTCCGCACGTACACCATTCGTTTGAAGAGCCGCGTCGGTCTGCACCTCTCGACACGAACTTCCATCCTGCGCGCCGCGGTCGCGGGCGTCGGCGAGGGGCAGGACGGAGGGTTCTACGACGCCCCGGAGCCGAACCCGTTCGTGGGCCTCCAGGACCACGGCCACAGCCACTGGGCCAACAGTCTCATCTACGGCGACGATGTCGAGGACGTGATGATCTCGGGGCCCGGGCTCATCGACGGCAGCCGTCTCGACAGCCGCGGCGAAACGATTGGCGTCCTGTCCACTGGCGACCCGCGTGAAGTTGCGACGCGGACCGATGGCGGTGCGCCAGGCGGCGGCAACAAGGCCATCGCGCTCAAGAACGCCAGGCGAATCGTTTTCAGGGACTTCTCGATCAAGAACGGCGGGCATTTCGCGATCCTGGGCACCGGGGTCGTGGGCTGGACGATCGACCACATCATCGTCGATACGAATCGGGATGCCTTCGACATCGACGCGTCGCAGAACGTCACCGTCAGGAACTCGGTCTTCAACTCGCTGACCGACGATGCGCTCGTGCTAAAGGCGTCGTTTGGCCTGGGCAAGGCCATGC
>JBEQUD010000340.1:0-8989 GCA_040349235.1 Acidobacteriota bacterium | reverse complement strand
TCGAGGACTACTTCCAGGTCTCCGCCTTCGACGCCGTCGTGTCACGCGGCGACTGGGACACGCTCGAGAGCCGCGTCGTAGCCAACACCGGGCGGCTGCTCGACCTGTTCGCCCGCTCGGGCGTCACGGCGACCTTCTTCGTGCTCGGCTGGGTCGCAGAGCGGTTCCCCGCGCTCGTCCGGCAGATCGCGGCTGCGGGACACGAAATCGCGTCGCACGGCTACAACCACGAGCTGGTCTACAGCCTGACGCCGCAGCAGTTTCGCGAGGACGTGCGCGCGGCGAAGCGCCGGCTCGAGGATGCCGGCGGCGTGCCCGTGCTCGGCTACCGGGCCCCGAGCTTCTCCATCGTGGAATCGAGCCTCTGGGCCCTCGATGTGCTACTCGAGGAAGGTTACACGTACGACGCCAGCATCTTCCCCATCCATCATGATCGGTATGGGATTCCCAACGCCGAACGCCACAAGCACGTCATCGAACGACCGGGCGGCGCCCTGGTCGAGATGCCGGCCTCGACGGTCCGCGTGGCCGGCGTCAATCTGCCCATCGGAGGCGGCGGCTATTTCCGCCTGCTCCCGTACGCCTGGACACGTTGGGGCATCCGTCGCGCCAACCAGACGGAGCGACGGCCTGTTGTGTTCTACCTGCACCCCTGGGAAGTGGATCCGGATCAGCCCCGGTTCGCGGTGGGGCTGACGACGCGCGTGCGGCACTACACCGGGCTCTCGACCACGCTGCAGCGGCTGGAGCGGCTGCTCGGGGACTTCCAGTTCGATTCCATTGCCAGCCTCCTGCAGGCAGATCGGACAGCGGTGGTTCAATGACGGCGATGGGAGCCGCGCTCGCGGCTGTGGAGGCCACGCAGCCGGCGGTGGTGCGCGCCGCGTCGGAGGACGATGCGGGCGCGTGGGATGCGTTCGTCCGCGCCAGCCCGGACGCGACCGGTTACCACCTGTGGGCCTGGCGGCGCGTCTTCGTGCGCGCCTTCGGCCACGAACCTATCTACCTGCTCGCGTACGCCGGCAATCAGATTGTCGGCATACTGCCGCTGGTTTCAATTCGCAGCCGACTGTTCGGCCGGACGCTGACCTCGCTGCCGTTTCTCAACTACGGCGGCGTCGTGGCGGTCGCGGACAGCGTGGCGCGGGCGTTGGTGGAGGCGGCCGGGACGATTGCCGCGCAGCGCGGCTGCCGGCACGTCGAGCTGCGGCACGTCGCTCGACGCTTCGAAGACCTCCCCTGCCGGCAGCACAAGGTGACGATGCTCCTGGCGCTCGAGGCGGGCTTGTGGGACCGGCTCGACCGCAAGGTGCGCAATCAAGTGCGCAAGGCGCAGAAGTCGGGGCTCACCGCGGAGCACGGCGGCGTCGAGCTCGTGGCGGACTTCTACGCGGTCTTCGCGAGGAACATGCGCGACCTCGGCACACCGGTCTATTCCCGCCGCCTGTTCGAGGAGGTGCTCGCGGCCTTCCCCGACCGCGCCAGGCTGCACGTCGTGCGGCTCGAGGGGCAGCCGGTCGCCGCCGGGCTCACCTACCAGTCGTCGAAGACCACCACGGAAATTCCGTGGGCGTCGTCCATTCGCGACTACAACACGCTCTGCCCGAACCACCTGCTCTACTGGAGCGTCATCGAGGCGGCTATCGAAGGTGGCCAGGGCGTATTCGACTTCGGGCGATCGACGCCTGGGGAGGGCACGTATAAGTTCAAGGAGCAGTGGGGGGCCCAGCCCGTGCCACTCCATTGGGAATACCGCCTCGTGGGGGGGAACCAGGTGCCCAACGTCAGCCCGACCAACGCCAAGTTTCACGCGGCTATCGAGTTATGGAAGCGGCTCCCCATGGGGATTGCCAACGCCCTCGGTCCGTTTGTCGTCCGTTCTATCCCCTAGGACACGAAAGGGAATAAAGCTGGCTCGGCGTTTGCGAATAGATACCGATAGACACATCGTCACACGGAATTGTTGTCGGATTTTGTAATATAAAGCGTTGAGACGCAATCACTTATAATGGATACGTCTCGATACGGCAATTTTCAAGGAACGGGTTCAAGGTTGCGCATGGCAGACAACACTCTTCCGGATGGAAACCTTCCCGCTGGCTCGGGTCAGCAAACGGAGGACACGCCGCTTACCGAGCGGCGGGCTCTGCTGAAGCGCGCGGCAATCGGGCTGCCCGTCATTCTGGCGACGGTACACGGACGCACCGTGTGGGCGGCCCCCGTCGGGAGCACCGCCGGCCACTCTGCGGCTCCGTCGCTCGGGCACTAATCCGGATGACGGACGTGGGCGCTCGCGCCCAGCCCACACCGACCCGGTGGCAGGCAGCGACCGGCCTGGCCTGGACGCAGTACCAGGACGGCGACAACTGGGTGGTGTCCAACCCCGCGTCAGCGAGCATCCACCTGCTGACGGAGTCGGCCCACACCCTCTGGACGTTCATCGCCCCCGGGTCCGAGCCGCTCCTGCCCGAAGAACTCGCCGCGCGGCTCGCGTCCTCCCTTGGGCGGCCCCTCGACGACGACCTCAGCACGGCCACGTACGAAACGATCGCGTTCATGGACCAGGCAGGGCTCGTGCGCCCTGTGCTCCAATGACCACCTCCGACCCGCTTCTGGGCCGGCTCGACGGCGATGGGGTGCAGGTCACCATCGGACCGTTTCTCGTCCGCGTCCGCTCGGAGCTCGACGGTGTCCGGACGTACCTCGAACGCCTCTACTCCGGGTTTCCCCTCCACGCCGGCATCGACGGGCACTTCGACATCGCGGTCGTGGGCGGGCGAGGTCTTCACCGGTGGATACGGCCGCAGGCGGCGGTGGTGATCAACGGCGCCACCCCGTTCTTCCCCCTGCCGGCAACGCTGGCGGGCGGCCTGCTCGAGTGGGGACTGAACTGGTGCGTGGGCCGCAACGCGCACCGATGGGTCGTGCTGCACGCCGCAGTCGTCGAACGCGGCGGCCGCGCGTTGATCCTCCCGGCACCGCCGGGATCGGGCAAGAGCACGCTCTGCGCGGCGCTGGCCTATTCAGGCTGGCGTTTGTTCTCGGACGAATTTGCGATCCTGGACCCGGCGACGGGCCTCGTGCGGGCGCTCCCGCGCCCCATTTCTCTGAAGGAGCGCTCGCTCGACGTCATCGCCGCGCGCCATCCCGACGTCGTGTTCGGCCCGGAGGGCCGCGATGTCGAAGGCGTGCGGTTCGCACATGCGCGACCGCCGGCCGATAGTGTCGCCCGCGCACAGGAGCCGGCCATCCCGGCATGGGTGATTACCCCGCGTTACGTGCCTGGCAGTCGAACCGTGCTCACGCCGATGCCCAAGGCCGAGGCCCTCGTCTCACTGGCCGATCAATCGTTCAATTACAACTACGTCGCCACGGGCTATCAGTGCCTGAGGGAGCTGATTCGAGGGGTTGACTGCTACAGCCTGGAGTACAGTGACGTGGACGATGTGCTCGCGCGTCTGGGCCAGTTGGCCGCACACCAGTAGATCTTGATGCCACGTCTCGACGTCGCCGCGGACCACCCGCTCCTCGTCCGCGTGCTCCGCGATCCCGATCAACTCCGCTCCCTATCGCACCACCAGGTCAGCCGCGTCATCGACGCGGCCGAGCGCGCGCGGCTCCTGGGCTGGCTGCTCTCGGAGATCGACGCGCGCCAGGTCCCCCGGGACCCCCCGGAATGGCTGGCGGACCGGTTGGTCACCGTCCGCGCGGTGGTTCGCGAATGCGAGCGCGCGCTGCGGTGGGAGATCGATCGCCTCGATCGCGCGTTTACCGGCTCGCGGCTGCCCTGGGTGTTGCTCAAGGGCGCGGCCTACGTCGCCGCCGCGCTGCCGCCCGGGCGCGGGCGTCAGGTCGCAGACATCGACGTCCTGGTGCCGCACGCACGCCTGGACGACGCGGAGCGGTTGCTGAACCTCCAGGGCTGGCGCGTCGGGGATCTGGATGCGTACGACGAGCGGTACTACCGCACGTGGATGCACGAACTGCCGCCCATGACCCATGCGCAGCGCAGGTCCGTCGTGGACGTGCACCACGCGATTCTCCCGCGGACCAGCCAGCTGCATCCCTCGGCGGCGCGCCTGCTGTCGATGGCCGTCCTCCTCGGCGGCGATGTCCGCGTGCTGTGCCCCGCGCACATGGTGCTGCACGCGGCGGCCCACCTGTTCCACGACGGCGAGATTACGGGCGCGATCCGCGACGTCGTCGATCTGGATCGGCTCCTGCGTCACTTCGGCACGAGCCCGGATTTCTGGGGTGCGCTGGTGCACGAGGCGCAGGAGCTCGAGCTGACGCGGCCGCTCTATTACGCGCTGCGCTACTCGCAGCGGATGCTCGGGACGCCGGTCGCACCAGCCGCGCTCGAGGCGGCGGCACGATGGGCCCCGCCCGCGCCGGTTCTGTGGCGCATGGACGGACTGGTGGCCCGCGCAGTCCCCGTCACATCCGTCCGGATGGCGCCGGCCGCGGCGTTCGCGCTGTATGTGCGGTCGCACTGGCTGCGGATGCCGCCCTCGCTGCTGTTCCCGCACCTGCTGCGAAAGAGTTTGCGCCGGCACAAGGCGTCCTGAGGCCAGTCAGGGCCTGGGCTCAATCCTCAGCACGAGCGGGTCATACAGGTTGCCGCCGGGAATGGGCAGCGCGCCCACCACGTAGTGCCCACCGCTGGCGTCGCGCGTGGCGGATCCGTACAGCGCCGCGCGCGCGAGCAGCGCCGGGTCCATCCCCGCTACGGCGAGCGGCACGACCCGGCACGGCAGATGGTCGAGCGCGCAGGTCAGCCACTGAAATCCCGCGGGCGCCTGCGCCACCGCGAACAGCGTGCGTCCGTCGTCCGTGGTGAACAAGCTCGGTGGATACATGGGACCGTCCGGATGCACCCACCCGACCGGCGCCACGCTCGCGGTTCGTGCCACGCTCGAGGCCGGCTGCGCCGGCAGGTCGGGAGACGGCGACGGCGGTGGCGGCATGACGTGATACAGATAGCCGCGGTGCGTCGTGAAGAAGATCGAGCGATCGGCCATGGGCTGGACCGCGATGATGCCGTGTGACTCCGTGGCCCAGTCGTTGCGGAGGTAGCGGTCCGCGTCGATCGGGGTTTCGGCCACCTGCTGCAGATCGGGCCCGAACTCGACCAACGACACGGCGATCTTCCGCCCGCTGCCGGCCGCTTCTGCGCGCAGCCGCGGCACGTAGACGTGCCCGCGATAGTCGCTGAAGAAATTCCGGCTGATGTGCCCGTCCACGGAACCGACCTCGAGCCGACGCAGGCGTGCCGTGCTCGTGTCGTACTGGTAGAGGACGTGCCCGAAGTAGCCAAGGGCGTAGACGAAACGGTCGCCGGCGGCCACGGCAATCAGGGCCTCGGTCGTCGCGCCAAGGTGCTCCCACCTTCCGGTCGCGACCCGGAGACGCCAGAGGTGTCCGCCCCAGGTCGGCGGCCGCGAGCCGTCTTCGTTCTCGCCCTCCTCGTCCATCGAGGCGAAATAGAGACAGCCGTCTGGCCCAGGGACGATCTTGGAATGGATCTTCGCTTGGTGCTCGCCGGGCCTCAGAATTCCCAGCCGCTGCAGTTCGTCCACCACGTTGCCGCGGTCGATCGCCTTCGCGGTGACCGGGTCGTACTCAATCAAATGCGCGGATGGAACGGGGGTGTAGGCCGTCGCCACGCCGAACCAGATGTGGCCACGAGCGTCCTGCCCCGTTGCGCCCCAGATGGCAAATCCGCCCGTGACCGAAGGCAAGGGCACGCGCGTGACCGTTGGGCGACCACCGTCCGCACTTGCTGGAACGGACGGGGCCTGCGCGAGGACCCGTCGGCCGGAGGTTGTGTTGCCTGGGCCGGCGAGCAGCACGAGCAGCGCGAGCAGGACGCCGAAGCGGCACAGCGCCCTGGTTCCGTGGGAGTCGAGACGTCTGGCGCGGCCAACGAAGGTCATGGTTCGCTCGGGCCACGACCGGCCGCCGCTTGCAGGATGCCGTGGAGCGGCGCCAACTGCTGCTCCCACGCGAGCGGCGTCAGATCGGCCGCGGACGCCAGCGCGCGCCGCTCCGTCCCTGTCAGCGCAAGGAGCGACAGGACGTGCGACGCAAACACATCAGGCGCATCGGCCACGCGGCATCCGGCGCGGGCCTCCGGCGGGAGTCCCTCGAAGACCTGCTCCGTCACGACCGTTGGCAATCCGGCCGCGAGGGCCTCCAGCACTTTGTTCTGCAGGCCGCGCGCCGTCCTGAGCGGCGCGACGGAGACGGCCGCACCCCAGAGCCGGCTCTGCACCTCGGGCACGGCGCCCGTGACGTCGATGCCAGTGCCAGCCAGGGCCAGCCGCTGCACGGCCGGCGTGGGAGAAGATCCGACAACGGAGAAGCGCGCGTCCGGCCGCTTGGCGCGCACCATGGGCCAGACCTCTCGCGCGAACCACAGGACCCCATCGACGTTGGGCCCGTAGTTCATGACACCGCAGAAGATCACCAACGGGTCGCCGGCGGGTGGGCCGGGTGGCCGCAGCCCTGCCACGTCCACGCCGTTTGGCAGGACATGGACAGCCGCCGCCGGCGCCAGTTCGTGGAGGACATGGGCCTCGCGGCTGTTGACCACCAGGGTCGCGTGCGCGCGCGTGGCCGCCGCCCGTTCGAAGCGCGCGAGGTGCCGCGCCTCGCGCTTGTAGATCGACCGCTTGGGCCACGTGCTCTTCGCAGCGAGGAGGCGCCATTTCTCCGAATCGACGTCCACCAGGTCGAGCACGAGCGGGTACTCGGCGAGCGGGGGCGCCAGCGCCAGGCGTGCCATCCCCGAGCAGTACGCGAGGACCACGTCCGGTGGACGATCGCGGACGATGCGGGTCAGCGACGGAACCAGGCCCGTTGCGTCGAGCAGGACGTGCGTCAGCGGCCGCGTACCGGCCAGGGCCGCGACCGCGGCGGCGTGGTTTCTGAGGCGCGGCACTCGGAGCGTCGTCAGGCGGAAGGGCTGTGCGCCCATCTCCACGCCGCGCGCCTCCTCGTCCGCGTCGTGAACGAGCGACAGGAGTTCGAGCTCCACGCGTGCGGCAAGCGCGCGGATGATGTGGAACGCACGCACGCGGTCGCCGCGATTGGGCGCATAGGGCAGCCTGTGGGTGAGAAACAGGACCCTCACACGGAGACGGCCCCCGCCTCGTCCCGCCCACGCACCACGCGAGCGGGCACGCCTGCCGCCACGACGCGGTCCGGAAGCGGCCGCGTCACGACGGCACCCGCCCCGACGATCGTCTCGCGCCCCACGTCGGCGAGCACCACGGCGTTGCTGCCAATCCAGGCGCCGGCGCCGATGCGGACGAGCCGCGGGGCGCCCTCCTGGTCGCGAATCGGCGACGACGGATCCGTGCCGTGCGTGTGCGCACCGCTCGGGACGTGCACCCCCGCGGCGAGCAGCACGTCACGTTCGAGATGGACGAGCCCCAGGTGGCACCGCGGACCGATGTAGACGTTCTCGCCGATGTGGCAGCCGGCCTGCGAGAAGAGCGCACCGAACCCGATGACCGCGGTCGGCGCGCAATAGTCAACGACGCAGCCGAGAAATGCCCGCCGCAGGTACTGCCCGGGCAAGCCGGGTACAAGCGACAGCGCCTGGCTCGACCCTTCGAGTGCGCGATTCCGCCCCATCACCCTGCGCCGGATCGCGTAGGACAGCAGCGCCGGGGAGACGGCCACGACCGCAAGCCCACGCGCACACCGCTTCGCCGCCTCGCGGAGGGATCCGCTCATGCTGCGTCCTGCACGAGCCGAGCTCGCATTGCGACGACGCGGGCGGCCACGAACGCCCGCACCTGGTCGGTCCGCGCTTCGGTCAGCCACCACAAGGCGCCCGCGTATGCAACCACAACCACGAACACGAGCGCAGCGGTCACGATGGTCTGCGGCGTAGGCACCCAGGGGATGCCGTCAATCACCGCGGCGCGCAGAAAGACGAGCAGCGACATGTGCGCGACGTAGAGCGTATAGGAGAACGCGGCCGTTGCGCCGGCAAGGCGGGCGTACATCCCGTCCGCCGCCGTGCGCCGGTCGTGCAGCAGCACGTAGAGGGCGAGGGTGAAGAGCACGCCGACGATGTAGTCCGCCGTCATGATCGAGCCGCCGGTGAGCGACCGGGACCAGCCCGTGTGCGTCAGCGAGATGCCCAGGAGCGCGAGCCCGGCGGCAGCCGAATTGCGGGTGAGGGGCGCGACGCGCTCGATGGCGCGAGCCTGCGGGACAAACCGCACCAGAAGCCCAAGCAGCCAGATAGGAAACCGCAACAGGATGGCGGTGCCGAAGTGGTAGGCGAATGCGAGTGCCAGGCCGGCGGAGACGACCCGCTTGGGCCAGGACGTCGTCGGCCACACGGCCAGCAGCGCGGCCGGACAGACAAGGTAGTAGGCGAACTCGTAGGTCAGGCTCCACAACTGGCCGGCGGTCCCAAAGGGGGGAATGCCGGAGATCGCGTGCAGAAAGCCGACGTTCGCGAAGAAAATCTTCGGGGTGAGCCGGTCCTGCACGCGGAAGAAATCGTTGATCCAGGGCTGCGGCGCGCCCGTGTAGGCCGGATGCAGCGGAAACAGATGCAGTCCGAGCGAATCCCAGAACAACGTGAGCAGGAGGCCGGGAATCAGCACCACGTAGAGGCGCACGAGGCGGTGCAGCAGATAGCGCCCCCACGACCAGTCCCGCCGTCCGAGATCCTTCAGGATGGTGCCCGAGATGAGATAGCCGCTCAGCACGAAGAAGATCATGACGGCATCGTGGCCGTACGAGGTCGCGACGTAGAACACCTGCCCGACAACGGTATGGGCGGCCACGTCCGCGTAGTCGAGAAAGAAATTGTAGCGGATGTGGTAGATGACGACCGCGAGGGCGGCGACGCCGCGGACCGCGTCGAGGTGCAGCGACGCGTAGCTGCGGGCGCGCAGCGGGCGCGACGCGTCGCCGGACGCGGGCGCAACCGCGGTCACGTGCGGGCCGGCAGCGCGGCGGC
>JBEQUD010000262.1:0-5254 GCA_040349235.1 Acidobacteriota bacterium | reverse complement strand
AGACGAGGGTGCCCTTCTCCATGATCAGCGCCCGGTCGGCGTAGGGCAGGACGCCGACGTTCTGCTCGACCAGGATCACGGTCACCCCGTCATTGTTGATCCGATCGACCACGGAGAACACCGTCTGGGTCAACGCCGGCGACAATCCGAGGGACGCTTCGTCGACGAGCAGGAGCCGGGGGCGCGACATGAGCGCCCGGGCGATGGCCAGCATCTGCTGCTCGCCGCCCGACAGCGTGCCCGCCAGCTGTGTGGTGCGCTCCTTGAGACGGGGAAAGAGGGCGAAGCCGCGGTCCATGTCCTGACGCACCTGCGCCTTTGCGCGCTGGAGGTAGGCGCCCATCTCCAGGTTCTCGAGGACGGTGAGATTGGCGAACACGCCGCGGCCTTCCGGGCACATCGAGATGCCGCGGGCGACGATCTGGTGCGCAGCAACCCCGATGATGTCCTCGCCTTCGAACCGGATGCGGCCGCTTCGCGCGGGCTGCAGGCCGGTGATGGCACGGAGGGTGGTGGACTTGCCGGCGCCGTTGGCGCCAATGAGGGCGACGACCTCGCCCGTGCCGACCGACAGCGACACGCCGCGGAGGGCGTGGATGCCGCCGTAGAAGACGTTGAGCAATTCGATCTGCAGCATGTCGTGATGCGCGCCTCTAGGCCGTGGACCGGCCGTCTGGAGCCGGCGGCCCGGCGATCACGCGCACCCGAGATACGCGCCGATGACCCGGGCGTCCTTCTGGATCTCGGCAGGCGAGCCCACCGCGATCGTCTCGCCGTAGTCGATGACCTGGATGGTCTCGCAGACCCCCATGACGACCTTCATGTTGTGCTCCACCATGAGGATGGTGATGCCCATCGTGTCGCGGAGCCAGCGAACGAGCCGCATCAGCTCGAGGGCCTCCTGCGGGTTCATGCCGGCCGCGGGTTCGTCGAGCAGCAGTAGTTTGGGGCGCGTGGCGAGGGCGCGGGCGATCTCCAGACGCCGCTGGCTGCCGTAGGGCAGGGCGCCCGCCTGCTCGTCGGCGAGGGCACCGAGTCCAAACACCCCGAGGAGCTCGCGGGCCTCCGCCTCCCGCGCGCGCTCTTCGCGGTGGTGACGCCGCGTGCCCAGGACGGCGTCGGCGATGGACTGGGCCGTGCGCAGGTGCTGGGCCGTCATGACGTTCTCGAGGACCGTCATGTCCGTGAACAGCCGAATGTTCTGAAACGTGCGGGAGATACCGATTTCGGCGATCTGGTAGGGCGTCTTGCGGTCGATGCGCACCGCGCCGAAGAGGACCTCACCCTCGCTCGGGGTGTAGACGCCGGTCAGGATGTTGAAGATGGTGGTCTTGCCTGCGCCGTTGGGCCCGATGAGCCCGTACAAGGCCCCAGGACGGACGTCGAGGTGGAGGTCCTTGAGGGCCGTCAGGCCACCGAAGCGCATCGTCACGTTCCGTGCGTGCAGTAGGCGGTCCGGCGCAGGGGCGGACGTCATGCCTCGGCTCCTGCCGGCCGGGGGCGTCGCGGCCACGGCCAGGCCAGTTCGCGCCGGCCGAAGACGCCCTGCGGACGGAAGATCATCAGCAGGATGAGGATGAGCGCGTACAGGACCATGCGGAGTCCCGGAAACTGGCGGTCCAGGGGGCGGAGCGCCTCGGGCAGGATCGTGAGCGTCGTCGCACCCAGGACCGCGCCGGTCGTCGATCCGATTCCCCCGAGTACGATCATGACGACGACCTCGATGGACCGCACGAAGTTGAGGTTCTGCGGGTTGAGCGGGTTGGCGAACAACTGCCCGGAGAGGCCGCCCGCGATGCCCGCGAACGCGGCGCTGATGACGAAGGCCAGCACCTTGTAACGGGTGGTCCGCACGCCCATGGCCTCTGCCGCGATCTCGTCGGTGCGAATCGCGGCCAGGGCGCGGCCGAACGTGGAGGAGGCGATGTTGCGCACGACGACGATCGTGAGAATGGCCGCCGCGAAGATCCAGAAGACGTTGGTGAGGGGCGTGGGGTCGATGAAGCCGGTCGCGCCGCCCACGGCCGGAATATTCAGGATGAGCACGCGGATGATCTCGCCGAAGCCGAGCGTCACGATGGCGAGGTAGTCGCCCTTGAGCCGGAGCGACGGAATGCCCACGCCGAGGCCGGCGACGGCGGCGGCCAGCCCGCCGAGAGCAAGGCTGACGAGCATGGCGAGGGAGGCGCCCACGCCGTCGCCGAGGGTGCTGCCCGCGGCGCGAGCGACCGCCGCACCATGATAGACGGTGACATAGGTCGCGACGTAACCGCCGACTGCCATGAACCCGGCATGGCCGAGGGAGAACTGGCCCGTCTGCCCGTTGATCAGATTGAGGCTCACCGCGAGGATGATGTTGATGCCGGCGAGCTCGATGATGCGCGCGTAGTAGGGGTTGACCTGGAAGTCGCCGACGCCGTGCTCGACGAGCTGGTTGAGGCCGAGCAGGACGGCGAGCGTGAGCAGGATGGCGACGACTTTGCGGCCCGTGGTCATCGGACTAGACCTTCTCGGTCCGCGCGCTGCCCAGAATCCCGGCGGGCCGGAGGAGCAGGATCAGAATCAGCACGGCGAAGGCCACCGCGTCGCGATAGGTCGAGTAGGCCGTCGCGCTCAGGCCGGTCTCCATCAAGCCGATGAGCATGCCGCCGAGCATCGCGCCGGGGATGCTGCCGATGCCGCCGAGCACGGCCGCCACGAAGGCCTTGAGCCCCGTCATCAGGCCCATCAACGGATCGATGCGGGGGATTGCCAGTGCCACCAGTACACCGCCGGCCGCCGCGAGCGCGGATCCCAGCGCGAAGGTGAACGCGATGACCCAGTCGGTGTCGATGCCCATGAGCTTGGCCGCCGACAGATTGTAGGAGGTCGCGCGCATGGCTTTCCCGATGCGCGTGCGGCGGACGATGAACTGCAGCCCGAACATCACCACGACGGCGACGGCGATGATGAGCAGGCTCTGGTTCGTAATCTGCACGCCGCCGACGGCGTAGGTTTCCGACCGGATCATCTGTGGAAAGAACCGAGGGGCGGCGCCGAAGACCACCTGGCCGCCGTATTCGAGCAGCAGCGATACGCCAATCGCCGTGATGAGTGACGTGAGCCGCGAGTGGTGGCGCACGGGGCGGTACGCCAGCCGCTCGATGAGCACGCCGACCGCGGCGCAGATGGCCATGGCGCCGGTCGTGACGACCATCGCCCAGAGCACGGAGGGGTGGGCGTCGAGCTGGAGGGCGTTGGCGAGGAAATAGCCGGCGAACGCACCCAGCATGTACACGTCGCCGTGCGCGAAGTTGATGAGGCGGAGGACCCCGTACACCATCGTGTAGCCGAGCGCGATGAGCGCGTAGATGGCCCCGAGGGACAGCCCGTTGACGAGCTGCTGGAGGAGCGTTTGCACTACGGGTTGATCGTCGCCTTGTAGACGAACTTCACGTCACCGTCCTTGAACGTCACGGCTTCGATGACCGCGGGCTTGTCCACGTTCCGCTTGTCGTTCATCTTCAAGCGGCCGGTCACCCCGGCGACCTCGGCGTGCGCGATCGCGTCGCGGAGCGCGGGGCCGTCGGTGGTCTTCGCCCGCGTTATCGAGTCGGCCAGGACCTTGACCGCATCGTAGGCGAGCGCGGCCATCGCGTCGGGCGCGTGGGCGAATCGGGTCCGGTACTCCTGCACGAAGCGCTGGACGACCGGGTCGGGATTGTCAGCGGAGTAGTGGTCGCAGATATAGCTGTTGTTGAGGGCCTCGCGCCCGTTCTTGAGGGCGTCGCCAATCCAGCCGTCGCCGCCAAGCAGCGGCATCTCCATGCCGAGCTCTCGCGCCTGGCGCGCGATGATCGACGCCTCGGGATAGTAGCCGGTCACGACCACGACATCCGGCTTCTGGCTCCGCACCTGGGTGAGGATGGCCCGAAAGTCGCCGTCGCCCGAACTGTAGCTGACCGGCGGCAGCACCACGCCCCCGAGCGCGGTGAAGTGCTGCACGACGGATTCGGTGAGGCCAACGGAGTAGTCCTGCTGGATGTCCTTGAGGACGGCGATTTTCCGCGCCTTGAGATCGCCGAACGCGAACTTCGCGAGCACCTCGCCCTGGAAGGGGTCGATGAAGCACACGCGGAAGATGTAATCCCCGACCTCGGTGACGCGCGCGTTGGTGGAGGCGGGGGTGATCATCGGCACGTTGTAGCGCTGGCAGATGGGGGCCGCGGCCAGCGACCGGCGGCTGGCCACCTCGCCGAGCACGGCGACGACCTTGTCCTGGGTGATCAGCTTGGTCACGGCGCTTGCGGCCTCGTCGGGCTTGCTCTGGTCGTCCTCGATGAGCAGCTTGAGCTTGCGCCCGCCGAGGAGGCCGCCCCCGCCGTTGATTTCGTCCACGGCCATCTGCGTGCCGTCGCGGGACGATTGACCGAAGGAGGCGCCGTCGCCGGTCAGCGAGCCGTACATGCCGATGACGATATCGCCGGTGGTGGTGGCCGCGCCGCCGGGCCGGCGTTCGCATGCGCCCGTGGCGGCAAGCGCGAGCGCGCCGATGAGGATGAGCCGCGCACGTCTGGGAGTGAGTGCGTTCACAGGTCCGTCCACGATTCCCTCGAATTCTGATTGGAGCGGGCCGGTTCCGCTCGGGGGCGGCCCGAGGCGATTGTACTTCAGACCCGGGACTTCGCCCTCACACCTCGACGCGCTGCGCGTCGAGGGCCGGGGCGATACGTTCCTCGACAAATGTGTTCCAGTCGTGGCAGTGCGGGCACTGCCACAGCAGCTCCGTGCTGCGGTATCGGCAGCGCATGCACACATGGGGATCGAGGTAGAACACCGCGTGCCGCGTGAGTTCGCCGTAGCGATCGACGAGCGCGGCGGGGTACTGGAGCTGGGCCAGCGTACGCCAGATGGCCTGGTGGATGCTGAGGGCGTGCGGATTCTGGACCAGGGCCGCAAACAGCAAATCGAGGGCGTCGTGTGGCCGACCGCTCGACGCGAGGTGGCGGGAAAGCGCCAGGCGGGCCCGCCAATCCTGTGGGTTCTCGTCGATGAGGCGACGGCAGACCTTCGTGAACCGCTCGGGCGAGCCCGCGCGGACCGCCAGTGCCTCGAGCCGGTCGAATGCCAGATAGGCGCGGTCCGGGGCGATCTCGACGAGCCGGTCCCAGACGGCCGCCGCGTCCACGTCCCGGCCCTGGGAGACGCGGACGTCCCCCAGGTTCAAGTAGGCCGGCACGGCCCGGGCATCGAGATCGATGGCGGCCTCGAAACG
>JBEQUD010000261.1:0-7062 GCA_040349235.1 Acidobacteriota bacterium | reverse complement strand
CGCTGCGACACAACCTGATGAGCAAGCGTTGTGCCGCCGGGTGCCATGGTGGAACACCCCGTGTTCGCGCCGCTCTCGGACGTCGCGCGCCACACCACGCCACTCCGGGGGTGTCGGTCGACCGACACCAGGCCGGGAATGCGGCGCGATCGGCACGTGCCTATCGCGCGAGCATCGCTTCGATCTTCTCCTTGATGGTCTCGGGCGTGAATGGCTTGACGAGGTAGCTGTTGACGCCGGCGCCGAGGGCCTCAGCAACGTCCTCCTTGGCGGCGTTGGTCGTCACCATCAGGACGGGCAGGTTCTTCGTGGCGTCGTTCGCGCGGATGGCCTGGATGAACTCGATGCCGCTCATCTCGGGCATGTTCCAGTCGGTGATCACGACGTCCGCGCCGGCCGACGCCAGCTTCTCGATGCCTTCGCGGCCGTTGGCTGCCTCCGAGCAGTCGCTGTAGCCAACCTTCTTGAGTGCGCCGATGATGATGCGGCGCATCGTTGTCGAGTCGTCAACCACCAGAAAACGCATGTGTGCTCCCGACAGAGCCGCGGCTGTCTCTGGTCTCTAATCGGCATCGGCCGGCGCGGGTTCAATCCCCGGGCGGGCACGCGGGTGCACGGGCGTGCAGCCGGGGCTACTTCCAGCCGCTGGACTTGCGCGTGAAGCGCGCTGGCAGGGCCGGCTTCTGCTCGGCGGGGGGCTCGGCCTCGCCAGACGCCACGCTGATCTCGCGCTCGAGTTCCTCCTCGTTGGGGAGGCCCGCCAGCTGATCGACGAACATCAGCGAGTGCTGGGAGGGAATCTCGAACTTCTTCCCGCACATCTTGCAGGTGACCTCGTCATCGAGGCGGAGGAGATAGTCCCGGAGCTTCGCGAACTTCGCGCGGTCAACCTCGTCGGCCCCACCCGGGAGACGGTCCTTCTTCGACCGCCGCACCCACCGGATGCTGTATTCGCCGGTTCGTCGGCACCGAGGACACTGGTAGCGGCCGGTGCGGGTCTCCGGCTTGTCGTTGAAGAGGGCGCGTTCGTCGAGAGCCATGCCTTCATGTTAGCAACGAATGGCGGCGATCTCGACAGTTCCCGGCCGGCGTGTGGCGTCGGACGGTCGGAACTATGGTTCAGCTTGGCGCCGTGCTGTCACTACGTGGGATAGAATGCGGGTCTCCTACCTCCCGGGGGACACTAACGGCATGCCAACCGGACTCGACAAGCTCAAACACGTGGTCGTGCTGATGATGGAGAACCGCTCCTTCGACCACATGTTAGGCGCGCTCATGGCACAGGATCCGCGCATCGACGGCCTGACCGGGAACGAGTCGAACCTCGATACGACCGGGGCGCCGGCCCCGGCCAAGACCCAGGCGGCGTTTCAGGGCCAGCTCGACCCCGATCCGGACCATTCGTTCGTCGGGGTCGATCTGCAGATCTTCGACGGCAACATGGCGCCCGACCGCGTGGCCACCATGGGGGGGTTCGTCAAGAGCTACTTCGCCGAGCGGCGCGACGTGCGGCACTCGCGGCAGATCATGTACGCGTTCAAGCCCGAGAAGCTGCCGGTGCTCACGACGCTCGCGCGGGAATTCGCGCTGTTCAATGGCTGGTTCGCGTCCGTCCCCGGGCCGACCCTCTGCAACCGCGCCTTCGCCCACTACGGCACGTCGTTCGGCCACGTGGACATGAACATCTTCTATCCGAACACGGTCTTCAAGAGCATCTACCAGCGCCTGGACGCGGCCAATCCCCGCAAGACGGCCAAGATCTACTACTTCGACACGAAGAGTTCCACGATGGAGGTCGTCAACCTGCTGCAGCACCAGCCGCAGTTGTTCGGCACCTTCGATCAGTTCATCGCCGACTGCGCCGCGGGGACTCTGCCGGACTATTCGTTCATCGAGCCCAACTACAGCGATCACGACGGCGACGCGGGGATGATCCTGGCCTCCGATCAGCACCCCGACCACGATGTCCGCGAAGGCGAGCGCTTCATCGCCTCCGTGTACCAGGCCATCAAGAACAACGCGGCCCTCTGGGAATCGACGGCCCTGCTCGTGACCTACGACGAGCACGGCGGTATCTACGACCATGTGGCGCCGCCGGCCTGTATCCCGGATACCTTCGTGGCGCAGCCCGCGGATACGAAGACGGGGAAGCCCTTTCTCTTCGACCGGCTCGGTGTGCGCGTGCCGGCCATTCTCGTGTCGCCGTGGGTCCCGAAGGCGACCGTCGTGCCCGGTGCCGGCGTGGCCGGCGGGCGCGTGTTCGAGCACGCGTCCATCCCGGCGACCGTCACCAAGCTGTTCCTCGGGGACTACGACGATCGCTCGGTCCGGGAAAAGCACGCGGACACGTTTCTCGACCTCCTGACATTGGACCAGATGCGCGCGGACACCCCTGATTTCGATCTGAGCTGAGCACCATGGCTGTCATCAAGGTTCCGAAGACGCCGAAGAAGGCGTTCGACGTGCACCGTCGCCCGTCGGCGTTGCTGCTCGGCCAGATCGCCCACCTGGAGTGGGCGGCCCTGCCGGCGGCGCAGCGCAAGCCCGGCCAGCTGCCGAGGCGACGGGTCAAGACCGAGGGCCAGGCTGCGGAACGCGTGGCGCAGCTCACGACGCTGGTGTTCGCCGCGCAGGCCGCCCCGCGCGAGCCCGGTCCGGCCGCCCTGGTCACGCTGCCGCCCCTGCCGGCGGTTCCGGCCGCGCCCGCCGCGAGCCGCGGCCCCGCCCGGAAGGCGAGCCCCAGTCCGGCCCGGCGCGTGGCTGGGTCGCGTCCCTCGAAGAAATCGCATCCCTCGAAG
Organism: Acidobacteriota bacterium; assembly: GCA_040349235.1. Taxonomy (GTDB): domain Bacteria; phylum Acidobacteriota; class Vicinamibacteria; order Vicinamibacterales; family CAVVIG01; genus JBEQUD01. Next base: position 4,264 of record JBEQUD010000261.1, on the reverse strand, counting down.
GCGACGCGTTCCGCGAAGACGAAGGGCGCGCGCCGACGGTGACAAGGCGGTCCACGGCGTTCGCGTCGCTCCTCTCGATCGTGCTGACGTCGCTCCCCGTCCTGGCGCAGGAAAGCCAGGTGGCGGCCGACCTCCGGCGCGAGCGCGAGCACGTGGCCGACAGCTGCGGCACGTTCGCCCCGAAGGCGATTGCCGGCTGCGCCTACACCCTGACCACGGAGAGCCCTCTGCACATCGCACTCGGCAGCCTGGCGCCGACCAACGGCTTTGCGTTCGGCCTCGCCTTCGACGAGCACTACACCCCCAACGAAGCGTGGCGCATCAGTTGGAGCGCCGACGCCGTGGCGGCCCCGTCGGGGGCCTGGCGGAGCGGCGCGTACATGAGGCTCGTCCACACGCCCGCCACCGCGGGGGTCGTGGTGCGGCAACCGGGCACGCCGGCCCCCAGACGCCCCGTCACACCTCGGGCGTTCGCCGTCCTGGATCTCTTCGCCCAGACTATCTCGCTGAAGACAATCAACTACTTCGGCCAGGGCCCGGACACCGTCGAAAGCGGACGTGCGGTCTTCGGCGAACGAGAGACCGTACTGGGCGTATCCGCCGTCTACCCCCTCGATCGCGTCTCGTCACTCGCGGCACTGCACCCGGCCCTGCTCGGCGGTGTCACGGGCCGGTTCGTCAGCATCCGGGCCGCGCCGTCCGGCCAGGCCCCCTCGATCGAGCAGCGCTACGACGACGTCTCGGCGCCGGGCCTGGCCGCGCAGGACGGCTTCGTGGAGCTCCGCGAGGGTGTGCGTCTCGAGCCTTCCGTAGCGAATGGCCGGCTGCGCTTCAACTACCTGCTGTCGGCGCAACAGTTCCGGACGAGCGCCGCGACGCGTGCCTCGTTCAACCGGTGGACCCTGGACCTGCGGCACGACATTCCGCTCTACCACGCCGTGTCGTCAACGGGACCCCGTGCCTTCAACGGCCCGAATGCCTGCGCCCAGTCGTCGTCGTCCGCCGCGTGCCCGCCCGTGCAATGGTCGCGCAACCGGCAGGGCACCATTGCCCTGCGCCTCTATGCGTCAGCGTCCACGACGAGCGGGGACAACCGCGTGCCCTTCTATCTGCAGCCGACGCTCGGCGGCTCGGACATCAACGGCGACCGTGTGCTCGCGAGCTATCAGAATTACCGGTTCCGGGGCCCCAACGTGGTGATGCTGCAGGAAGGCCTCGAGCATTCGATTTGGGGCCCGTTCGGCGCGTACGTGCTCGCGGAGCAGGGCAAGGCGACCGAGAGCCTCGGTTCTGGCGGTCTGGCGACGAGCACGACCGTCGGCGTGACACTGCGCGCGGGGGGATTTCCGCTCGTGAACCTGTCGTTTTCGTGGGGCGGCGAGGGCCACCACATCATCGGCGCGATGGATACGTCGCTCCTTGGCGGTTCCCCGCGTCCGAGTCTCTATTGATGATGCCGGTGATTCCCGCAACCGCCGTATTCCTGTCGCGGGGCTGCGCCAGCGTGCGGGTCCGATGGAGGCCGCAACGATGAGCGAGACCGCGGTTCCGGACAGCCCGAGCCCCGCCGACCAGGCGTTTCCCGTGCTCACGGCCGGTCAGGTGGCTCGCCTTGCCGCGCGCGGCCGTGCCCGGACGGTCGCCGTCGGCGAGGTTCTCGTTGAATCCGGCGAGCGGCCCCTCCATTTCATGGTGGTCACCGCCGGTCAGGTGGAGATCATCCGGCCATCCGGCGGCGGCGAGACCGTGGCCGTGCTCGGGGCCGGCCAGTTCACCGGCGAAATCAACATGCTGTCCGGGCGCCGCTCCGTCGTGCGGATCCGGGTCCGCGAATCCGGCGCCGTCATCGAGATCGATCGCGACCCGCTGCTCGCGCTCGTGCAGACCGACAGCGAGCTGAGCGAGCTGCTCCTGCGGGCCTTCGTCCTGCGTCGAGCCGAGATCGTGGCCCGCGGCCTGAGCGACGTCGTCCTGGTCGGCTCGAGCCACTCGCCAGGCACCCTGCGCGTCAAGGAGTTCCTCACGAGGAACGGGCACCCGTACGCGTATCTCGATGTGGACCACGACCCGAGCGTCCAGGATCTCCTCGATCATTTTCAGATCGGGATGCGCGACGTACCCGTCCTGATCTGCCGCGGCACGCACGCGCTGCGGAACCCGGACAACCAGCAGATCGCCGAATGTCTCGGTTTCAACGACGCGATCGACCACACGCAGGTCCGGGATCTGGTCATCGTCGGGGCCGGGCCCTCGGGCCTTGCTGCCGCCGTGTATGGGGCGTCGGAAGGCCTGGGCGTCCTCGTGCTCGAAGCGGACGCGCCGGGCGGACAGGCCGGCGCCAGCTCGAAGATCGAGAACTACTTGGGTTTTCCGACCGGGATCTCCGGGCAGGACCTGACCGATCGGGCCTACACGCAGGCGCAGAAGTTCGGAGCACAAGTGATGGTCGCCAAGGGCGGCCGTCGTCTGGCGTGCGAGCGAAAGCCGTATGCCGTGGACATCGACGGCGGGCTGCGTGTCCAGGCGCGCACGGTCATCATCGCGACCGGCGCCAAGTACCGCCGGCTGCCGCTATCCGATGCGCAGCGGTTCGAAGGCGCGGGTCTCTACCACGGCGCGACGCATGTCGAGGCGCAGCTCTGCGGGGGCGAGGAGGCCATCGTCGTCGGCGGGGGCAACTCTGCCGGCCAGGCCGCAGTCTTCCTCGCGCAGACCGCGCGCCATGTCCACGTCCTCATTCGCGCCAAGGGCCTCGCGGACAGCATGTCGCGCTATCTCATCCGGAGAATCGAGGAGTCGCCCAACATCACGCTTCGTCCGTGCACCGAGATCACCGCGCTCGAGGGGCGCGGCTGTCTCGAACGTGTCACCTGGAGGGAGGCGGCGACCGGCACGGTGGAGACGCACGCGATCGCGCATGTCTTCGTCATGACCGGCGCGACCCCGAACACGGCGTGGCTCGACGGCTGCGTGGTGATGGATAGCAAGGGCTTCATCAAGACCGGCCCCGACCTGTCGCCCGACGACCTGCATGGCGCCCGGTGGCCGCTCGCGCGGCTGCCGTACCTGCTCGAGACGTCCCTTCCCGGCGTGTTCGCCGTCGGCGACGTGCGGGCCGGCAACCTCAAGCGCGTGGCGTCCGCGGTGGGCGAGGGCGCCACCGCCGTGGCGCTCGTGCACCAGGCCCTGCGCCAGTAGCGCACGCCCCCGCCGGAAGAGCGGGGCCGGCACCCGTTCTGAGGCACAATACGGGCCGCGCGGCCGCGCCGCGGGGCGGGCTGGGGTCCGTCCATGCAGTCGGCTCCCCACGAGCCGGAGAAAGCACACCATGATGACCATCACGTCAGGCTCGCTCACGACGTTGGCCTCCTTCGCGCTTGCCACAGGCGCATGGGCCCAGGCGCCTCAGCCCCCGAAGGACGCGCCCAAGACCTACACCGCGACCGACGCGCGCCCCGTCATCTACACGTCGAAGGCCACGATCGACGCCGGCTTCGCGAACAAGGTGCTGATTCTCCATGAGAGCGAGGGGGATCACTACATGGTGGAGTCCGCGCAGCGGAGCTCGCCGGGCGCACCGGAGGTACACCTCAAGGACACCGACGTCACCTATGTGGTCAAGGGCACGGCCACGCTCGTCACCGGCGGCACGGTCATGGATCTGAGCACGCAGCGCCAGGGGCGGCCTGGCAATCCCCATCCAGAGTACGAGCTGCGCGGGGGCAGGATTGTCGGCGGCCAGACGTTTCACCTGCAAGCTGGCGACTCCGTGGTCATCCCCCCGGGCGTGCCGCACCAGTTCAGCGAGGTGAGCGCGCCCTTCTACTACCTGAACATCAAAGTGCGCGCCGACTGACGCCGGGCCGAGACGATCCTAGGGCAGCGGGACCATGCCCGCCCAGAAGAAGCGGTCGGTCCCCTTGGCCTCCTGATCGTACTTGCGCAGGAACGTCAGGCGGCCGTCGCCGCCGACGCGGAAGACGGACAGGCTCTGTAGCACGCTTCTGACCGCGTCCTTCTCCCGCACGAGCAGCGGCGAACTGTTGTTGACGATGAGGAGCCGGCCGCTCGGATCGATGGCGAAGGTGCGCGGGCTGAACCCGTGGGCATCCGCGTGCTGAATCAGCGTCGGTTCGCCGGTCTGCTGATCGACTGCGAACACCGCGATGGAGTTCTCGCCGCCGGCGAACACGCGCTGGCCCTGGAACTCGGTCGTCCCATTGGCGCGGTTGGCGACGTAGACGAACCGGCCGTTCGGTTGCAC